>JANWKD010000001.1 GCA_025451595.1 Candidatus Babeliales bacterium
GAATAGTTTGATAGTGTGTTTTGTTTTTCTGTTAAGTTGCAATTTGTTAGGAATGTGGCATTCCGAAAACAAATGGAAAAACGTTCAAGATGACGGCTCTGATGATCAGTTGCTTGTGCATGTGAAAAAAAATAAAAAAAAATCAGCGTGCTCAAAAGTTACTTCCTGTCTTCAATGTACAGCGCCTTTAGTTTTTTATACGGTAAGTCTAGCAGCGGTAGGTTATGGGGGCTACTATTTTGGCTCTCAACTCAAAGAATCCTGCGAAAAATGTTCGACGGGATTGGAAGATGCAGTAGAGATTTTTTCGTTGGTAAAAAATTGCACTGATCTTGCCAGTTATGCGTTACAAGAGTGCCCTAGTGCGGTCCATACGTGCGTGAGTGCAATTATGCAGTGTTGGGGTGGTAATTGAAGAGGGCAAAAATTTTGCCCTCCCCTGTCCTATTTATCGTGATGAATTTTTAGTGTCTTTGTTGTAACCAAAAAGATTCCAAGCTTTATTGGTTACTTTTCCAACCAATCCTTGTCGGGGTTCATCTATTTTGCTTAAACGAAAATTGATATCATCAATTTGTTTTTTTTGATGCTCTATAACTTTTAGAAGATTATCTCTTTCAGTTTTAGCGTTTACTAGTTTTTCTGATACTTCAATTTCTCCCGTTCTTGTTACGGCTTCTTGATATCCGTCTACCTGATTGTTTAGACCAGCTAATCGTGAATGATTTTGTGAGTATTCAGCTTGGATATTTTGTAATATTGACGTAACATTTTTTTTATTACCCGATCTAATTTCACGTGAGATACTTCTTATAATAAATGAATCTTGTAAGGATTCTTTGGTGTTTTTGGCTGCTGCTATCATTTTTTCTTTTTCTGCTTTTAAACTATTTAAAACTTTTATGGCTTCTTGTATTTGAGTCTCTAAATTATTAAGTGATAGTGCTACCTGCGAATTTCTTTGGTCCAATGCTTCCATAGATGCCTGAATAGTTGATTCAGTTTGTAAATTTCTTTTTGAACGTTCATAATAAGACATCCATGGTGTATCTTTAAATTGTTTCTCTTTTTCATCGTCACTTTGGTCTTCATCTAAACCACATAAGAAGCTCTTTGCAATTGGATTTTTTTGGATAAGATCATAAACATATCTTTTTTTAGCTCTCAATTTAGAATCAGATACATTTCCGTCTCGCTCTTTGCAGGCGATCAAGGTCAACATTTTAAAAGTATCAGCAAGATCTTTATCAGGCAGTTCTGCAAGTTCTTCATTTTTCATACCTATAAATTTCTTTTTATAACTATTCAATAATTCATCTTGATAAAAATCGGGGTGTTGAATTCCAAGATCTGAAAAGTAATTACCTTTTTGAACTATGAGATCGTTGCTATTTGCCGTACTCTTAGCGTCTTGAGTTTCTCTGAGCTGATCCATCCCAGTAGCCAAAAATCCATAGCTTAGTAAAAGAAACAATGAAAAGTAAAACATATGATACTCCTTTTTTTATATGTTTTAAAATATACAATTCGTGGGGGATTATATCATTTTATAAAAAAGTATAATAGTGACCCCCTCATATTTTTTTAAATCTGTCGTTTCATAGCATTTGGAGCGATCAATTTTTTTTCCAGGAGCTCAAAAATTCTATTAATGGCTGCAACCCATCTTTATTTAATGAATTGACTAAAACGTGCGGTTGATATTTTTCAACAGTATTTTCTAATGATTGGCTCATTTCAATCTTATCGATTTTGTTAAAAACATAGAGCATCGGTTTGTCGATGTTTAAATCGTCTAATATGGAATGAACTACTTGTGCATGATATTGCCAATTGGGATCTGATATATCAACAACCTGTAATAATAGATCAGCATACTGAAGTTCAGATAACGTTGATTTGAACGCATCTATTAATTGCGGAGGCAATAGCTGAATAAAGCCCACCGTATCAGAAAGCAATCCTACTTTTTTGCTATCAATATAAAGTTCACGGGTAGTAGTATCGAGAGTTGCAAACAATTTGTCTTCTGCCAAAACATTACTTTTAGTAAGACTATTTAAAATCGTTGATTTGCCTGCGTTGGTGTATCCGACTAAACAAATGAGTGGAATTTTTTGGGTAAGTCTTTTCTTGCGTTGTGTTTCGCGTGTTTTTTCCATCTGTTTCAGTTGTTTTCTTAGTTGTAAGATGCCCAGCTCAATATGACGGCGCTCTTTTTCTTTTGCCGTTTCACCAAAGCCACCACGCATCCCCATAACGCCAGTTTGTTGTGAAAGGTGAATACCTTTGCCAGCAAGGCGTGATTTCTTATGCTCAAACATGGCAATTTCAACTTGCGTTTTACCTTCGGCCGAATGGGCTGCTTTTTCAAAAATTTCTAAAATAAGCTGCGTGCGATCAAAGACTTTGCAGTGCAAATAGTCGCGCAAATTACGTTCTTGTTGCGGTGATAGGGGTTCGGAAATAATAACCTCGTCAATGGCATCTTTTTCAACTATCTCTGCAATTTGCTCTAATTTGCCTTTTGAGATAAAAGTGCCTGCGTCAATATCACGCAATTTAAAAAATAAGGTTTTATCGTACTCAATACCATTGGTCTCTACTAATTTTACAAATTCTGCAAAATAGGATTCCATGTCCGTAATTTTATTGTATGGAGCAAAAATACCCACTAATAATACGTGTGGTCGGTAAACGGTAAGGCTTTCAGCTGCTTTGGTCATATTAATTTCTCAATTTCAAGTTAATTTTAGCTATTTTTGCTAGTATACCGCAAAATGAGGCGAAAAGATAAAAGTTCATTATTTTGAATTTGCTATCTCAGCGCGATTTGATCGCTTCCCTTTTTTTTTCAACCTGATACAATTAAATAAAAATTTCTATTTATTAATGGCTTGACTATGTTTGATTTTTTATCTGAAAAATTTTCCTCAATATTCTCACGACTAACTGGACAAGGGCATTTTAGCGAAAAAAATGTCAATGAGACGTTGCTAAAAATAAAAGAAACCTTGCTAGAAGCCGATGTACCTTTTCAGGTAGTAGAAAATTTTTTACAAGAGGTGCTGGAACAGGTAAAGGGACAAAAAGTCTTTAATTCGCTCAAGCCTTCTGAACATTTCATTAAAATTGTGCATGATAAGCTCGTTGCTTTCCTTGGTGGAACTACTGCCCCTTTTAGTTTCCAATTACCTTCAGTTGTTATGGTAATGGGCTTGCAGGGTTCAGGTAAAACAACCACTATTGCCAAATTAGTCCATTCTGTTCAACAACAGGCGGTGGCTCGAGGCAAAAAACGCTCGATATTGGTAGCTTCGGTTGACTTTTATCGTCCAGCGGCAATTGATCAGTTGGAAATTCTATCAAAGCAGGTTGATGCTACTTTTTATCGGTCGTCACAAGCCAATCCCGTGCAGGCAGCAGAAGATATTTATCGTTACTATAAGAATAACGGATTTGATTTGCTGTTCTTAGATACGGCAGGTCGTTTGCATGTTGATGAGACCATGCTTGCTGAGTTGCAAAAAATCGATCATAAGTTACAGCCACGTTATAAATTATTAGTATTAGATTCTATGACCGGCCAAGAATCGCTCCACATAGCGCAGGTATTTGAAGAAAAAATTGGGTTCAATGGTTCAATTTTGACTAAATTAGATAGTGATACGCGGGCAGGCGCCGCGTTTGCATTCCGTTATACCCTTAAAAAACCATTGCTTTATGTGGGTATTGGGGAAAAAATTGCTGATTTAGAATTATTCAGGCCAGATCGTATGGCAAATCGCATTTTAGGGATGGGAGACTTGCAAACCTTATTGGAGCGGGCAGAAGAAAAAATTAAAAAAAATGAGCAAGATTCGTTGCAAAAGTCCTTTATGCAAGGTAAAATGAACTTAAATGACTTTGCTCAGCAACTTGACATGATGTCCAGGATGGGGTCAATCTCACAGCTAGTAAAATATATTCCCGGTATGGCCGGAGCGCGGATTTCTCCTGAAATGTTGGAAAAAGGGGAACTTGAAGTCAGGCGATTTAAGGCGATTATTAGCTCAATGACTCCTAAAGAACGAATTTATCCAAAAATTCTTGATGCTTCTCGCAAGCAGCGTATAGCAAAAGGTGCTGGTGTCACTGTATCGGATATCAATGAGTTGCTTGATCGATTGGCACAAAGTCAACAATTTGTTAAACTTTTTAAGAAGCTTGGCAAATTGCCAGGCATGTAGTTTGTATGTATAATCTTTTTGTTTAGAAGGGTATTGGATGGCCGTTAAACTACGACTATCACGTTTTGGTAAAAAAAATGCTCCATTTTATAGAATTGTAGCCGTTGATTCACGCAAAAAGCGCGATGGTCAATTCCTTGAAGATTTGGGTTCTTACAATCCAAAAACCGGAGAAATTATTCAATTTTACCAAGAACGTATTAATGATTGGATTTCCAAAGGCGCAATAGCGACTGACACTGTTATTAAATTACAAAAAATGTATAAGAAAAAGATTTCTGCTCACGCATAAATTATAAATAACTTTTACTCTGGGCCTTAAGCATCATGATACAAAAATTAGTTGAATTTATAACGAAATCGTTGGTTGACAGTCCTGATCAGGTATCAGTGTCCCAAAAGGACGTGGATGGAAAGATTGTTCTAGAAATTCGCGTTGCAGAATATGATGTCAAAAGAGTAATTGGCAAAGAAGGTCGAGTTATTCGTTCGCTCCGTTCATTAGTAAACAACATCGATCCAGTAATGGATAAAGAAATAGCTATAGATATTGTTCAATAATGAATATTTCGATACTTTCGGTTTTTCCAGAACTTTATGATACTTTTTTAAATACGAGTTTGCTCAAAAAAGCTCAAGAGCGAGGTATTTTATCATTGTATCGTGAAAGTTTTTTTTCATTTGTGCAGCCAAAGGAGCGCATTGATTCACCCACATTTGGGCCTGGTGCGGGTATGTTAATCAAACCAATGGTTGTGCAGAAAGCTATAGAGTCGACCGAGCAAAAAGTAGGTAAAGCGTTCAAGATTTTCTTGTCGCCGCAAGGCAAACAGTTAAATCAGAAGCTACTACAAGATATCGTCCAGAGAGCACAGTCTGCCAACCATGTTATGCTCATAGCTTCTCGCTATGAAGGCATGGATGAGCGTGTTGAGCAAGAATATGCTGATATGGTCGTCTCAGTCGGCGATTTTGTGGTGATGGGTGGTGATATTCCTGCTATGTTGTTACTCGAAGGATTTACTCGATTGCTACCCGGTGTTGTGGGTAAAGAAGAATCGGTTCAGCATGAATCATTTGCCGGACCATTTCTTGATTATCCTGAATATACTGAGCCGGTTGTCTGGCAAGACAAAGAAGTTCCTGCCGTCATAAGATCGGGTAACCATGCTGCTATTGCCTCTTGGCGAGAGACGGTTGCTGCAAAAAAAACGATATTATATCATTTTGATTGGGTTCGCACGTATTCTCTTGATCAGCATCAAAAGGAAGTGGCTCAAAAAAATATTCCTTCTCATTATGCCGTTTTAATGCATGCTGATATAAAGTTACCGCATGATACAATTGGTACGACTTCGGTTACGTCACTTGATATTCATGATATTGCTCGTTCAGCAAGAACGTATGGATTA
>JANWKD010000002.1 GCA_025451595.1 Candidatus Babeliales bacterium
GACTGTAAAGATTTGGCAATGTTGTACGATTATATCCAAATCGATCTTTCTGCTGATATTGTTGAGAAAAACACTAATAGATCAATAGCAAAATTATTAATAGACCGACATGGTGGGAATGTATTAAAAGAGTTTAAAAGTTTTCCAATTAGTTTGCCTATTCGCCCTTATAAGATTGCAGTAAGTCGCGACACTCAGTTTTTAGCAGCCTTAATCCCCGGATTTGGAGTTCATTTATGTAAGGTAAAAGAAAATAAAGCATTAAATACGGAGTCATTGAACTGCAATCATAAGAATATTGGTGCCGTGGCATTCAATAAAGCTAGCAATAAATTCATAACAGCTAATACTGAATCAATACGATTATGGGATATTCAAACAAACCAAATTCGTGATGCAGCTGAATTAGAATCGAACGTTTTTAAAGACTATATAGTGGATATCGATGAGAATCTCATAGCGTATACTGCCAATCGCTTAGTTCATTTGTGGGACATTCGGCCTGGAAAGGGAAAGGTAGCGGAACTTGATGGACATGCAAATATGGTATGGTGTATGGCTGCACATGATAATGGTTTAAAGTTATTAACGGGATCAAGTGATTGTATCATTAAAGAATGGGATCTGAGAAAGCTTTCAGAGGCATGTCAAACATTTCAAGGCCATAATGAGTCAATTAAGTCCATTGCCTACGAGCCTACCTGTCAACAATTTGCGTCAGGAGATGATCAAGGAATTATACACGTTTGGGACAGTACGAATGGCAAAGGGATTCGTACGTTACAAGATGGTAGCAACGGGCCAATAGATTCACTCATTTTTGGTAATAAAGGCCGATTAATTAGTGGTAGTGGTCAGGACAACGTTAAATTTTGGGACGTTAAAGCTGGTCAGGTAAAAAATAACTTAGAAAACTATTCTTGTCCGGTTGGAAATAGAAAAGGTACAAAATTATTTGTTATTCCCCAGTCCAATACAAAGCGTAATTCAGAAACAAGAGTTGATTTTTATCGTTACCATAATACCGATAAGTTAGATACTATTTATAAAGCTAAAAAGGCTTTAATTGCATCATATAAGCTACAACAAACAAATGATTTAAAGTAATTGAAGTAGGTCCAAGCGCATAGAGGATTTATTTTAGCTTTCAGATAGAATATAAATAATTATATTGCTACTGTAATGCCAATATCTATAATTAAAACATTATTCGCGGCAATCCCATTCTTTTAAGGACATTGGCATGAGAACGTTAACGTTATACAGCATCTTATTCACTATTTTTTTGCAGGTATCATTATCTGCAATGCAATCAGAAAAAGAAAATACGAATGCTGATGCTGAAATAACCTTGGAATCAAATGATGGAGCATGTTATACCGTTCCTAAAAATCTATTAGAAAAATCTTCTGTTTTAAAAGAATGTTATGAAGATACTCATAGTCCATTAATACCGATTGCCGGATTGAATGGGGAGCAAATTTCATTATTATTGCCCTATTTAAAAAGGGGATCCCCGGCTGGTTTAGAAAGATCGTTATCAAAAAAAAATCGCGGTGAATTGATTTCTGTTCTCAACTCTGCCAATTATTTAGATATTAACTTCTTGCTTGAGCCATTGCAAAAATCTTTGGCTTTTGGAGCAGATATTGAATGTAGGTATGAGGCAACAAAAGAATTTATCGCTATTCGAGAAAGAGTAAAATCGAAAATTGTTAAAAGCAGTGATTATTCACCAAAGACAGAAGTCTGTTGGAATAATGGTTTTATAATTGAAAGTCAGCAGACAAAAAGCTATTTGAATAATGTTTTTAGAGTGGATCAGCAAGGCCTAAAGAACTTGACTACTGAAAATGACGGTGTCCTTGTATGGCATAATACTAAAAATATACCAATCGATCCTTATGCACAAATTGTTAATAAAAACATTAATAGATCGATAGCAAAATTATTAATAGGCCGCCATGCTGGGAGTATATTAAAGGGTTCTCGGTGTCTTCCAATTGATTTGCATGGGTATCCTTTTCAAATTGCAGTAAGCCCTAACGTTTATTTTCTAGCAATCTTACACAGGAACATGCAACTTAGTTTATTGAATGTAAAAAAAAGTGAACAGTTTGATTTAGGATTGTTCAGCTTACCCAAGCATGGGAGTGTTTCAGAAATAGCATTCAATAAATCTAGTAATAAGTTTATAACAGCTAATTATGAATCAATACGAGTATGGGATATCCCAGCAAACAAACTTTGTCTTGCGAAAAACTTACATGTTGAAGATGTTAAAGACAATATAATAGATATCGATGGGAATTTAATAGCATATAGCGTCGATCGATTAGTTCGTTTATGGGATATCAGATCCCAAGAATCTGTGCGAAATAAATTAAAAGGACATGCTGATACGATAAGCTGTATAGTTGCACATGATAATGGTTCGGTGCTATTAACGGCATCTCGTGATTACACTATTAAAGAATGGGACCTTAGAAAATTGTCTGAGGCGCGTCAAACATTTCGTGGTCATGATACAGCTATTACTGCCATCGCTTATGAGCCCACGTGTCAACAATTTGCAACAGGAGACACCCAAGGAATTATAAAAGTTTGGGACAGCGCGAAGGGTCAAGAACTGTATACTTTAGAAGATAATAGTGTAGGGTCAATAAATTCACTCATTTTTGGTAATAAAGACCGCTTAATGAGTTGTCAGAAAAAAGTTAAATTTTGGGACGTTAAAACTGGTCAAGTAAAAAAGAGTTTAGAAAATTCTACTCATTTGGTCGGAAACAGAAAAGGCAGCAAATTATGTGTTGTTTCGCCCGAAACTCCTTCTTCAAGTAGTGATTCAAAACTAAAAATTTATTTTTATCGTTATCATAATACCGATAGGTTAGATACTATTGATAAAGCCAAAAAGGCTTTAATTGCATCATATAAGCTACAATATGCCAATAAATTAAAATAATTGTCTTTGCAATGCAAATCAAGCAGATATTATTCTACATCTATTAATTTCAATCAGTAAAATATCTAATGCGCTTGACTATATTGGCTAATCTGATATAATTTCTATTAGAATATTATTAATAGCGTTTAAAATAAAGGATTGATTGATATGAATAAAATAAAATTAATGGCATTCGGGTTAATGATGTCAACGGCCTATATTGAGGTAGCTGCTATGCATAATCTAGCCCATAAAACCGAAGATAGTAGAAAATCGGGCTCTTATATTATAGAGCGTGTGAGCTATGGGCATTCAGAAGATGAGTTTGGAGTTAAAAGATCCGATCTATTTGGCGAAGATATGGAGTTCAAAAATCTTCCTTATCAGCCCGCAACAGAAACCATGTGGCAAAAGACTAAAAAATGGGGTATTCCAGCAGTACAAGTTGGTGGTGGTCTTGGTTTAGTCGGTATAGCGTTAGCGTCTCGTTTGTCTGGTAAAGGTCTTGGGATTATTGCAAAAGATATAGCTAAATTTGCTGAAAAAGAGAGTAGTAGTATCGCCAAGGAGAATTTACATAAATTAAATTCTTTTTCTAATGCCTGGGCATTAGGTTTTAAGGCCGCAGCGCTGACAAGTGGGATAGCTGGTGCCTATAATATGTATAGCGGATTAGGAAAGATTTACCATAATCTTTATCCAAATCCAAAGCATATTAAAATGGCTAAAGTTCCGCAATTAGGGCAATCAAATAGTATTGTTCATAGTTTTGAGCATAGACGAAGTAACTCTTTTTTTGAAAATGAAGGTCCTAGAAAAACGACGGGGATTCGACATGAAGAGCCGTCGTTCGTAGATTTCCCACCAGTTGCACCAGGTTCTTTAATAGAAAAAGAAATAGAGAGCATGAGAAGAGATGGTGATTATGCTGGAATCTATCGCTTGAGAAGCTCTTTGGCTAGAACAAAAAACTTGTGAGTCGGTGCCTGAAAATCTTCCTGCACGAGAATCTGATGATTCAGACAAGCGAAAAGATTAAGCAATTTTTTCACAAATTTACTCTTGAGATTAAATTTTAAATAGAATTGGGGCCATAAATAATGTAAAATTATTTATGGCCCCAAGTTTTTTATAAATTATCTGAGAACGCGGCTTATCCTGCCGGCCGATTGCCGAGGCTTATTTAAAACAGGTTCTTTTGGTGCTGCTGGTATTGAACTTTGCTGTTCATGAATGATTTTTTTTCGCGATTCTATTTTTTTAGCTTCTTTCAATATGCTTTCCAGTTTGGAAAAGGCATATACTAATCGTTCTTGTAATTGAATATGATATTTCTGCGGCAATTTTTCTAATACTTGATCTATCATTGACTGATCGATCGTTTTATTGTCTGCATTAAGTAAAGAAGCTAGAAATTGCGTTAAAACATCTTGCACCGATATCCTCGGTTCATTCATTTCTGCATTAAATGTAATAATTTCTACGTTAAATACAATATCTTTTTGAATGAAAGCAATTGACTTCGCTATATTATCAAAAAACGATTCAAGTTTCTCTATGGTTGCTGTCTTTATATATGCATCAATCTGGAATAAATTTTGAATTAATTTTGGATTAATTTTGGTTTCTTTTTCTGATAGAACATAAAAGACTTCTTTAAGCGTATTTTCTATTTCTGGTTGTTTGTTTTCCTCAAATTTTATGCGTTCAACAGGATAAGGAGTCTTTGCCGCTAGAGCCGGTTGCATACCCGGTTTTGTTGCTACTAATAAGCCAAGTCCCTTTGCAGAAGCTGCAGTAGGTTTGGACTGTGGAGGTTGTGGTTTAGCGCCTTGATCTTTAAAATATTTTGAATACACTAGTTTTGCAACTATTGCAGTTGCGGCTGCTGCAATGGCATAAGAAATATAATCGGGTTCTGCCGGCTTATCTACGCTTTCTAACATTGATTCCACAATAACCTTGGTATGCATTGCATAGCTATTATGGGATCCATTGACCAATAAGGCTCCGATTATAAAAATACAGAATCTTAATTCTCTTTTCATATCATTCTCCTAATTCTTAATATATGTCTGTTCAATGCGTAATCATATTTACTTTTAGCATATCTAATTTTAATGCAAATAATCAATATTTGGCTTAATTTCAAATAAAAAAAGCTTATTTTGTTTATTTTATAAAATTTCTATAAGTAAATTAGTAGAATCGTAGTAGCAGCTCTAAGCCTTTTTTTATTCTATCTTTGGATTCTATATTATTTACTTCTTGTAATGCAAGCTGCAAGCCTTGTATGGCATTTTCTATATTTGCTCCATGAGCGATGAGTAATTTAATTAATTCTTCTGCTTCAGGTGATTCACT
This sequence comes from Candidatus Babeliales bacterium, assembly GCA_025451595.1. Classification (GTDB taxonomy): domain Bacteria; phylum Babelota; class Babeliae; order Babelales; family JANWKD01; genus JANWKD01. Next base: position 5,312 of record JANWKD010000002.1, read on the forward strand.
AACCGCCGCTAAAGCGAGTGCCGTAGCTTTTTTAGGCGAAATGGTGTTAATGTTTGCTCTGTAATTTAATAATAATTCAACGATATCGATTAAGCCA
>JANWKD010000003.1 GCA_025451595.1 Candidatus Babeliales bacterium
AGAATGGCTGCTTTTTCAGGATCAAAGTCGGTCATAAAATCATCGAGCAAAAAGATGACTGATGCCTTATTTTTGGTCAATTGTTCTAGCTGAGCAATCTTTATTAATAGGACAATTAGTTTCTGCTGCCCCCGTGAAGCATAGGCTTTAGCCTGCCGATTAGTAAAAATAATAGAAAAGTCATCTAAATGAGCGCCAAATAAGGAACGCCGCCAATCCCGCTCCTGAAGCAACAGGTTCGTGGATCTCTCAAGGAACTCTTCATAGCTTTGCCCTGAGCGGATCCCTTTTGTTTGATAATGACATTCAATTTGGATAGCAGGGTCAAACCATTGGTGTAATAACTGGTTGACTGATTCCTCTATCTTCTTTAAAAGCTGGCATCGCTTTTGCTGTATTTCAATCGAATGCTGCCAAAGCTTGTGCGTCCAAATCTGATATGATTCCTGACTAAAGCTTTGGCCAAAGAGCGCATTGCGCTGCTCAATAATGTGTCTGAAAGATTTCCCCAAAGCTACAAAGCTTGCATCGCTTATTATCAGTCCTTGGTCTAAGAATGAACGTCTTAGTTCGGGACTTCCCTTAATAAGCTGCAAATCATCTTCTGTCAGGGTAATAACTCGATAGTAATCAGACAATTCTTGATAGGAATTGACTACCTTTTGGTCAACCTTTACGAGTCTTTTTTTTCCGGCAAAGCCAACTGAAATATCATGCGCGTTAACATCCTGAAGCACGGTAGTTTTAATGAAAAAAGTATCTTGACCTTCAGAGATAAGTTCTTTGGGTAAATGGGTTCGAAACGATCGCAAATAACAGCCATAATGCAATGCTTCTAATAAAGAAGTTTTTCCCGATCCATTTGCACCAGTAATTAAAATTTTTTGAGCTCGTTCGGGAAAAACAAGATTCAATTGCTTAAAACATCTAAAATTTTTTAATGTTATTTTGCTGATATACACGATAATAGTGATCTTAATGTGATGTTGGTGATGTTGGCGATACCGGCATTACTAAATACGTCAATTGCGCACCATTATGCTCTGATTCAAAAATTATAGGTCGCGTTGCATTTTTTAAATAGAATTTAATGGAATCATCAGAAAATGCTTGCAGCCCGCTGAGTAGATAGGGTGCATAAAAACGAATATCAAGGGAAGATCCTTCAAACCCTTGCAATGACAATTCTTCATTCAGTTTGCCAACTTCTCTATTTTGTAAAGAAACAGAAATTTTTTCTTTCGTAAAACCAAACTGGGTCGCTAAGAATTGTCCTGACAGTAGGCAAGCGGAACGTCGTAATGTTTTGACTAATTGATTGCGATCAACCGAAGCCGGAATAAATCCGTCTCGCTCTAAAATCGACTGATAGCGCGGAAATTGATCAGCTAACAATTTGGTAAAGAAATTGAAAGATTCGCCAGAAAATACCAATTGATTGTTACAAATACCCAGAAAAATATGGGCTGTTTCAGAGCTCTCAAGGATTTTTTTAATCTCAAATACCGCTCGTCGAGGCAGAAGCCATTTTTTTTCTTGATCAAGCTTATTTGCAGGAGAATAAACTTGCGCTAGGCAATGTCCATCGGTCGTAGTCATTTTAAGTCCGAGCTCTGAAATTTCAAGCAATAAACCATTCAATGCAGGATTTGCATTATTTTGCGGAATTAAAAAAGCAACTTTATCCAGAAGCTCACTCAACACGTTGGCATCAAAATGCATTAAGTTCTCGATGCGTTCTGGGAAAGGAGGAAATTCTTGCGCATCTTTAATATTCAGCGCAAGTTGCACTGACCCTGCATGTAAAGAAAGCTGGTTATGTGCAAGGGAGAACAAAATGCTGTTTTCTAATTCTTTGACCAAATCAAATATACGACGACCTGAAACCAAAAATGATTGATTTTCTACAAAATCACTTTCTGCTAATGAGCAACTTGCTTGTAAACTTATTTCTAAATCAGTACTCTTAAGTACAAGCTCTTTATGCCCTACCTGGAAAAGAACAAAACTGGTGATATCCATGGTAGTTCGTTTAGTGCATATCGGTTGCATGGAAGACAAAATGCTCAATAATGTTTTTTGGTCAACGGTAAATGTTTGAGCCATATAAAATCCTTATTATTCCATTAAATTATTTATTGTTTTTAAGTTTTAATCTAATATAAAATTGAAGAACTTAAAAGAAAGATATTGTATCTTACAATTGTAAGAAATAATAAGTCTATTGTAAAATATGGCGTGTAAAAAATTACTCATCTATTAATTTAAATTGTTTATCAAATTAAGCGAAGTTTACGCGCCATCCCTTGCGTATCTGATTGTCTCTGGTTATGATTAATGGCTGTTGGCAATGGTTGCTGTTGAGTGTTTTCTTTCTTTAATTCCATTGCAGCAAACTGGCTTAGAAGAACAGCCTCGTTGATGTTGGTTTGCTTTTCTTGAATTTTTCCTATTTTCTTCTCAACTAAATCAAGCCAATCATCAGTTGATTGAAGGTCGTTGCTGTTTAATTCGCTGACATTATCAAGTGAATTTCTCTGACAAAAATATTCTTGAATCGCTCCTTTGAATAAATTAGTTCCCCCAAATGATCCCATTTCTCCCGATGTTCTATATGTATTAACCGCTGCTTGAACTAAAGAAGGGTTATCGAAAAGATGAGGTGGAATACATGCATTTGGCGAGCCCTTAAAATATCGCAAAAGCCCTTGCAGATTCAATAAGGAATCTAATGGAAGAGCTTGAATCGCACCCTTCTTTTTTTGTTCTTTTTGAATTATTGCGAGTCCGTCAGAAACTGTTTTTTGAATAAGTGGTATATCATTATTATTATTTTTAATATGCGACAAATAAGTCATAATTGTTTTGTACAGCCCAGATGTTCTTGCCGATATTGTATCCTGCTGAGAAACCGTATGTTTTTTTTCAAGGGAAGAAAAAAATATTTCTAATTTATTAAGCTCAGGCAACGAAAACTTACGTGCCTTATTAAATTCATCAAGTGCGTTTTTTGCATGCTCTGCATTTACTGCTGCAAAGGTACATTCTTTCTTTTCAGCAGTAGACTCATCAAAGTCTAGCCGACGCTTTGCGCGTGGTTCAGACATCCCATTTGCTTGCGCTATAATAGTAATACTAAATAATAGTAATGATAATTTCATCGTTAATCTTTCAAAAAAATAATATTAGTCAATTGTTATGAATATAACCTCATATTAACAAAATTAATTATTTTTTTATTTTTTTTCAATGGTATTATTTAAGGGCTGATTCGCTCAGGTTTACTTTGATCGTGGATGCCTTTTGTCGTATATTAAACGCAAATGGCTTATTTCCACATGCGTATATATTTGTACGGTTGAAATGTTCTCATGACCCAAAAGCATCTGTAAGGAGCGTAAGTCAACACCATTTTTGAGCAAATGGGTAGCTAATGAATGACGTAATACGTGCGGTGAAACATGTGCTAAATCAATGCTCTTACCAAAGCTTTTTATAATAGCCCAGCCGGCTTGGCGTGATAATGGTTTGATTTTTTTGCCATAGGCAACGGGAAATAGATAATCAGTTGGTTGATGCCGAGTAACAAAATGGAGATGTATTGTTTGTAAATAGCTATTGAGCAAAGAAATAATTGGTTCAGGAAGCGGAATAATTCTTTGTTTTCCACCTTTGCCTTGTGCTTGAATTAATCCCTCGTCCAATCGCAATGCATTGATAGTCAACTCTGTCAGTTCGCTTATTCGCATACCCGTGCTATACAACAAATATACAAATACCTTATTTCGCTTTCCAATCGGCGTGGTATCAACGTCAAGCTGCTGCAATAATTGTTCAATCGCTGATTCATCAATGACATGCGGAAGCGTGCGCTCTACTTTTGGTATTACAATTTTACGAGCATAATCAGGCCATTGTAATGTACCAGTGGCCCAAGAATAAAATATTTTAAGCGATGAAACTTTACGCGCAATACTCTTTGCAGTAATACCAGCATTTTTTAATGAATGCATAAATTCTTTAATGTGCGTATCGGTGGCGTCTGGTAATGAAATTTTCTTCTCATCTAAAAAACGGACGTATTGTTGCAGATCGGCACTATATGCTTGCACGGTATTGCGCGCAGCGCGTTTCTCGGTCAACAAATACATGTGGAAGCGAACCGCAGTATCATCCATGAAACCAACCAGACGTTTAATATGATTTTGCTATCAAGATATCGCATGGTGATGGATTGTCGCAAGCAAAACATACTGAAAAATTATGCTCATTATAAATACAACGAATAGTTGCTGAATATTCTTTTAGCTTCTGCTCACATTCTGATCGACGACACCAACCGGTTTGATATAAGCCGCCGTTTGCTGACAAATCGGATCCAAAATCTGAAAGTTTTTCTTTTTTATGCCACTGCTTTTCGATGCGTTTTTTGGCGCGATCAAACATCATGGTCTGAATCAGTACAAGACGATCTTTCAATGCGTTAGAAAGTTCGCTTACAGGAACGGCTTCTTTTGGATTACCAAGACGATCAACAAGCATAACCACCCCATTCGCAATGTCACGAGGACCAATTTCGAGACGCAGTGGAACTCCCCGCAATTCCCATTTATAATATTTTGCACCCGGCGTTTCTTGTTCATCCGCATCAATATATATGCGAATAGTTGGGTTATCTTTAAGAATATCATTTGCAACATTCAAGACCTGCAATTGCTGTTCAGCTGTTTTATAAATAGGTACGATAACTACCTGTATTGGCGCAATCTTGGGTGGTAAAATCAATCCCTTTTGATCACCATGCGTCATGACTACTGCACCAATTGATCGCGTAGTAAACCCCCAGCTAGTCAGATAAGGGTATTCTAATTTGCCTTCTCTGCTCTGAAAAGCCATACCAAATGCCTTGGCAAAATTTTGTGAAATAATATGCGATGTGCACATTTGCAATGCTTTACCATCTTGCATTAGGCCTTCTACGGTATAGGTGCGATCAGCTCCGGCAAATTTTTCGCTCTCAGATTTAACACCAGCAACTACCGGTATTGCTAAATAGTTTTGATAGACATCAACATATTCTTTCCACATCAGTTCCGCTTCATCTTGCGCCTCTTGCGCTGTTTCATGCGCCGTATGGCCTTCTTGCCAATAAAATTCCCCGGTTCGTAAAAAAGGCCTTGTGCGCATTTCCCAACGCACAACATTTGCCCATTGATTAATTTTGAGTGGTAAATCGCGGTACGATTTGATCCATCTTGCAAACATATAATGGATAATGGTCTCAGACGTTGGACGAACAACGAGCGGTTCTTCAAGCTCTTTACCGCCTGCATGGGTAACTACGGCAAGCTCTGGAGCAAAGCCTTCTACGTGTTGTGCTTCTTTTTCTATAAATGATGTGGGTATAAAAAGAGGAAACGCGGCATTTTGATGACCGGTATCTTTAATTTTTTTATCGACGATATCCCGTATATTTTCCCACAGTGCATAACCATAAGGGCGGATGACCATGCAGCCGCGTACGGGAGAATGGTCTGCAAGTTCTGCTTGATATACAATATCTTGGTACCATTCGGCAAAGTGTGAGTTAATATCAGGAAGGATTTTATTCATACTATATTATTTTCATATAAAAAATTAGTAATTTTAATGAAGTATACTAAATGACCAACTTAAAGTAAAAATATACTCTTGATGCATATTATATAAATTCATATTTTTCAAAAAAATATGAATTTATATATAACGTTATTTTTTCTCTTTTTGGAATTCATCGCAAATTAATTGGTAACATTCTTTTTTTGATTTGTTATCTTTAATGAATGCATGCCAGACTTTTTTAAGTAATTCTAATGGAAATCGATCAATAAGTAACGTTCGCAAATCCCAACTATTAATGTCTTCATATGGCCGATACTCCAGGTTTGGACCGCATGATGATAAGGCTCTTGTCCCATCCTCACTAATAGCAACTGAATCCACAAAATGAGTATGCCCTAATAACGTAGCTATTTCAGATTTATCAGTTAAATTAATGATTCTTACTAATCTATTATGAAAACCACAAAGACCAATAGTGCCATCGCTCGTTATCGCGATTGTATAGATCGGACGATCATACCTTAAAGTAAAAATTTCTTCATGTTTTATTAAATCTAATAACATAAGCGCACCACTATTATAACAACTATAACCACACAAACCTTTTTTACCATCAGCGCTTATTGCAACATCTTTTAGAAGCATGCCACGGTTTTTTGCTAACGTAATGATATTATAAGGATTTAAATATAAGATAGTAATAACTCCATCATCTCCGCCAATAATTCCTTTCGTGCCATCTGGGGTTATGGCAACAGCTCTTCCATTGCTAGATATTGTTGCAACTTCTGTATATGTTTGCAAATCCAATAATTTTGCTTTTTTTGAACTCGATAATGCTCTTTTACCATCAGCGGTAATTGCAAGCGATTCCATATAACTATTGTCACACATTAAATTTCCAATTTCATTATTAGCACAAAGATCCCATACCTTAATAAATTTACTACTAGAGCAAAAAATTCCTTTAGTTCCATCTGGTGTCATTGCAACAGGATAATAAGGCTCCAGAATCGTTTTTGGAGGATGATATAAAGAACTAATTTTTTTGGTAGATAAATCACATAGTTTAATATCCCCGCCAACGAGACTATACATTGCTTTGGTGCCATTTTCATTTATTGCAATTCGAGCAATACAACGTGTTTCTGTTATTGTATCATGCGGCTTATCGATAGTGAGTGGAAAAAGTTTTTTTCTCAATTTCTCAACCAAAACATCATGCAAGCAATTTTCAGGTAATTCATCCATGATATTGTTAATTTTTGAATCATCTAATGTATGCGCTACGGTATGAACACATAATTGCCGTAACGTGTTCATGCATTGTAAAGGAATAAATATTAATAAAATTATTAATTGAAATTTCATAGGTAAGCCTTAAAAATAAGATAAGTTACTTACAAAAAACAACACTTTGTAAAACATATTTTTATATTATAAAAATATAAAAATATGCGCTTTTTTTAAAAAGATTCTGGTAAAATAAGATCGGCAATATCCCAAGTTTTTATGGTAAAATCCCACGAAGCCGATGCTATCTGATCATCAGATATTTGAGTTAATGCGCACACACCATTGGTGTGTTCTTGTATTGTTTTAACTTCTTCGCATCTTGCTACATCCCATACCTTTATGGTGTTGTCGCTCGATGCAGACACAAGAATATCATTGGGTAGTGCAATTAATGAATTCACTGCTCCCTTATGACCTTTTAGTGTCCTAATTTTTTTGCCTTTTCCAATGTCCCATATTTTTATAGTATGATCATCCGATGCAGATGCTAGAAGATTGTTTGATAGCTCAACGAGTGATCCTACCGTATTTCTATGTCCTGATAACGTTTTAATTTTTCTTGAA
>JANWKD010000004.1 GCA_025451595.1 Candidatus Babeliales bacterium
ACAATAATTGATTTTGTCGACAAATTTTTTAATATAATCGAGAATAATCGATTAATTATAAACTCGATATATAACAGTTCCGATACAATATAAGGATCAATTGAGAGAATGCTTACCGCATAATCTTTGTATATTCATTAGTTTCAAATGAATATTACATCGTAGATTTTGCTAAAAACAGGTATTCATAAAATTATCATAATAAATTTGTTACATGAAAGAAAAATTGTATCATTATTTCTTTAAGGTAAAAAGATACAAAGCACCAGTAATCAGGGTAATAGAAATTACCATAGCCAAACTAATATCCACTTTTTTACCCAATAAAAGTTCAAGTAACATTGAAAAAATAGGCAAAGAAAATCCGGCAAAAGTTACCAATAATGCGCTATACTTTCTAACAAAATAAATATACAATCCAGCACAAATAACCGTTGATGCAATCAAAATAGTAAGCACGAAATAATTATATAGGGATAAATGCAACACAAAATTTCGATGTAAAAAAAAACTATAATGTATCCATGCAAATAAAGCGCCAATAGCCAAACTCAATACGTTCGTTAGACTCATTGGATAGCTAGCTATACTCTTATTTTTTTCTAGTAAAAGAGCACTCATTGCCATCGCGCTTGCTGATAATAAAAAATATATAGCACCATAACCATAAGAAGCAGAGACATGCTGGCCAGTAAGCACAAGCGGGACAAAGGCAAGCCAACCTAAACATAAAGATATCACTTTTATTCTAGTAATTTTTGTTCTATAAATTAAAAAATTGAGAAGTGCGATAATAAATGGCGTACTGTTATACCATAAACTTGCGTTAATAGGATCAATGTATTCTAAACATATTATCTGCAAAACATTAGCAGCATATACATTAAAAAATCCTAAAATTATTACAGATCGCAGGTAAGCTAAACTCAATGAATTAATAGATGTAGTAAAAAATAGATAAATAGCGAATATAATACTACACAATCCCATTCGTAAAATTATCATCAAAATTGGATCAAGAACTTCTAGTAAATCTTTACTTACTATAAAAGTTAATGCCAAAAAAGCATACATTAACAAAACAGTTATCTTGATAATCTCTTTTTTATAAAAGTTCTTCCTAAAGGTGATTTTAAATATTCTTTAAATTCTAATGCTTTGAATTTTTCTTTAAATTCACCATGTCAGATCATTTCTCAAGGCTTATATTTTGCAGCATGAATTGAATCATCATTATTATGAACATCCATCTATCTTGCATAGATAAAGTATAACTAGTATAAATTTTATCTCGAAATTTTAAAGATTTTAATATAAATATAATGCATAAAAAATAAAAAAAGTTATTCATCGTTTGGGATGGCGCTGGATGGCATCGCGGATCTGCGGTTAATCAGTTTATTGAAAATTCAAAAGAAGTTACCCTTGATGAATTGTATCAAGCAATGATAGATAGAAATATATTTAAATTCACTACAAATAAAATGGTTCAATTCATTTCAAAAGCAATGTTATTAAGAAAATTGGAACAACTAAAGTGCAAAGTTATTAGAGTGAATTCAACAACGTTACATTTCAAATTAAATTAGCTTATTCTACTTGCGTAGAATTCCGCGCGATACACCGGCTTAAAAGCCGGTGAGCGCTTCATTAATATTATCAGCCATAAAAGATCAAAATATATTTTCCAGGATAACAGAAACTGATTCATGATCTGTTAAGCTTTGGCCGGAAGAATTTTTTAAATCAACAACTTTAACAATTTTAACATTATTTTTTAAAGGCTGATTAACAAGAATAAGATCCATCCAACCATAGTTATTTACATATTTACAGGCAAAACAATAGAATGGTTTAGTTAATTTGCCCCAAGTAGTATTCTCTCGATTTCCTATAGTAACCAAATCAGTACGATCTGTTGCGGGAACGACTTCTAATTCTTTTAGAATATTTTTGTATTCTTGTGATCCTGCAATGATGTTAAAGTCTCCCAGGTGCACTCTATAATCTGCAATTTTTCCTTGCTGATGCAAGCTGTCAATCCATTTTTTTGTGGCTTGTATTTGACGTTTGCGAATTTCTTCCAGGTAATTTGGATATTTCTCTCTGAGTATCTGAAGCGGTTGCAAATGGATAATATCAGAAGAAATGATTTCGGGTAATTTTGACCATTGACCTTGCATCAAGTAGGTTAATCCAAAAAGCCCAATCTCTGCTTGTAAATGATAACCAAATATAGAAACGGATTCACTGCCTGTATTGTTTGATAGTTTAATGTGAATAACTCCTTTTGGAACATATGTTTCTAAAGCACCAATTCCTTCAACATCACATTCACAATATGCTAAAATATCGTATGATTCAACTTTCAAGCCTTTGTCTTTTCTCACAAAAAAAGCTTGCCCACTATTTTTGGCTTTTTCTGAGGGGAATGAATATTTTTTTGTATCCCAATACTTTTCTAATTGTTCTTTAGTTGGCCCAGGATAATAGTCAAAACCAGCTTCTTTCATTTTTTTAATTAACTTTGCACTTGCTTGATTATCATACATTTCTTGTAAAAAATACACGTCAGTCATCGGATGCTGTCTTAACAATGAGTCAGCAATTTGAAGAGCTCGTTCATCAGTATTGCCAGAAGTTGCAATATTAAGGCCCTTTGGCATCAGATTAATATTTGCCGTGACCACCTTTAGTTCACCAAAGGTTTGCCCAACGAACGCAAATAAGATTGCTATAAGCGATAATTTTAAAATTTTCATAATTCTCATTTGAAATGCATAAATTAATAACTTTTATTAATAATTATAATAGAGATAAAAAATCAAGTCAAGAATAAACGCAGCAGAGCAAAAGAAAAACATATGATATAAAGAGCGGGATAGCTCTTAAATTAGATTAAATCAGAACTATTACGATTAATAACGGAATCATTCTTTAAATGCATGTTCTCTAAATTGAATTCTTACTTTTTGTGCGCGAACAGCAATTAAAAGTTCATTTGTTTCATTCTTTACAAAATTAATTTCACCTTTTATTGCAGCTGGAACTGGTAAATCTTTATTAAAAGTAAATCGAATTAGTTCAATTAACGATGTTGGGGAATTAGATTCAATTTGCAATGAGTCAGCAGTATCAGTATTTAAGAAACAAGCACTGAATTTTAGTTCTTGTGCAATCAATTCAACTTCTTTTGACTTTAGAATAGCAGATGTAATAGATAAATCTGTAAGAGATTTTACTATTACTTTATTTCTCGCCTCAAGATAGGCATGATTTACTTCTATTTGTCCAGCTTTTATACTTAATGTATCTTCCGCTCGTTTTTGACAAAGCTGGTCTTTAGTATCTTCTAATTCATTATAATACTCTTGTGCTGCTTCAAGATTTGATAATTTTACCGAACCGATTTCTATATTTCCATCTTTTATTTTAATAACAATGTGATCCATTTTAGTTTCATATACTAAAACTTGTGAAGGATTTATTATGCTATTCAGATTTTTACCATTAACGGTGATAGCACAAGACACATTACCGTAACTAAAAAAAATTGTAATTACAGAAAAAATTATTGCATTGAACATACTATTCTTTATTTCTCTTTCGGTTTACAATTTTTATCAAAATATTAATTATCTATGAGATAGATCTCTTTGTCCAGACAATTTTTCAACGACATTTTGCATTTCTTTCTCGCAAGATACATATACTACGTTACTCTCTAATTCTTGCAGCATATGCATAATATGAGATTTGTATTGTTTATTAAAATTCAATACCCATCCTAAAAACTGTAAAAATTGAAGACTAAACAATCGTTGTTTACACCCTTCAGGAACGCCAACTACAACGTTGCCCCAATGAAGTATAGCTCTTTTAATAACGCGCCATAAGCAAATGTATATGGGAATATTGAGAAAGATAATAAGATCTGCTTTTTGAAAACGATAAGGAAATAATCGAATGGCAAGACCTTCTATAATCCACGAATCACGGTCACAAAGCTCTTTATGTATTATTTCAAGCTCAGTACGATCTGTCCGCTGCCAACCAGGTTTCCATTGATATTGATCAAGATGATGCAGAGGTATATTGAGCTTCTTATGAAGCGTTAATGCCAACGTAGTCTTGCCTGAACCACCATTGCCAATAATTGCAATCTTCAAATCTTATTCCTTATAAAACCAAACGTAACTCTCGTAAAGAGCAAAGTAAGCAGAGTAAGCTTATTTGAGAAAACTTAATCTATTTGCTCTTATTCTTTTTTTGATTTTGATTCACGATCAGTTCGTAATGCTTTAAACCGCTGTTCCTGTTCTTGCGATGTCTCGTTTGGTTTATGATATTTAATCCATTCTGCAAACTCTGCCATTGTCGCGCACAGACAATTTTTATTGTTCTTTTCATTAAGATTCCAACACATCATATAGCCATATTTACCTGCATCTACAGGACGTGCATTGGATACAACTTCATCCCTAACCTGAATATTAAATGTTTCTTTTCGGTCCACATTGCGTACAAATCTATATGCGGCAAATAACAATTCTTGTCTCGTATCAACTGCTTTATAAATTTCATGTGAATATTTAGAATCCATATCGATACGATATGGAATTTCAAACCTTAAGTAGGTAACTTTACCTTTTTCACTACTTACCTGAACTACTGAAACACCCCTGTTCGGCGTCTGAACCCATAAACTATAAGAAGCTCCTCGCTTATAAATATAATCTAACAATTGTTCTAAAGGATTAGCATTAGAATCAACCATACTTGAACAATCAGGCTTAATATGTTCTGATTGGGAGCTCTCGGAATTCTCCGCATACAGCGCTGTACTAAACAATATAAAAACAACTAATGTTACATTTTTTGAGTTAATCATAGATACCTCTAATACAATTTTGGATATTTTTTTACTAGCAAAAAAGTTCATATTGCATGGTCATGCCAGACGTAGTTGCGCAGCAACGTAGACTTTTTACAAAAGGTCCGTCTACGTTTCGTTACACTCAACTTCTTCGGACAGTCTTCACTTATATTATAATTTCCGTTTAAGAAGCTGGCTCCGACTTCGCTATTTCTATCGAAGCTAAACTATGAAGTGATTTGCTTCGACGGACAGGTGCGCCAGACGAAGCTCCGTAGGAGCGAAGACTGGCGGAGCTGATGGGACTCGAACCCACGACCTTCCGCGTGACAGGCGGACGCTCTAACCAACTGAGCTACAGCTCCACTTATTTTCAAAAACATATGGCTCCTCGGGCTGGACTCGAACCAGCGACCCAACGATTAACAGTCGTTTGCTATACCAACTGTGCTACCGATGAACATATTTCAAAAGAATGGTGGGCGGTACTGGGGTCGAAACACTGACCCCCAGTTTGGAAGACAGATGCACTACCAAAAG
>JANWKD010000005.1 GCA_025451595.1 Candidatus Babeliales bacterium
TACCAAAGGCGATGACTGCGTTATTAATAGTTTGGATCTAAATACAGGTATCAATAAGTCGTCTTTAATTAGAAATATTTCTGTAATATATTCAAATGACGATAATTATAAAGTGCTACCGTTATATAACAATATGTTTATTGCAACTCACCAATACAAACAAGTATTTATCTATTCTAAAGATGCTCAACCCACTCAAGAAATATTTGTCGATTTAACAAAAAACTCGAATGTCGGCTCAGAAAATGAATATCTTGATGATAATTATGATACTGCTATAAGCATTAGGGATACATTAACAAATAATCATGATACTATTATCGTACAGACTTTAGATGTGTCAAAAATACCACGTATCGACATATGGAAATTTTCGCATATAAGATCAATGCTTGCACATAATATATTATTAAATAAGTCTCAAACATTATCCGATTTGGATCCTGTTGATATTTCAATGCATGGCAACCTTATTATTGCATCGATTGGATATCCGGTTTTTGGAAAAAATGATAAAATTTTAGTAGTTAAATACCCAGCTTCCCATTCTTTAAAAGAACTTTTAAAAGAAATAGCAACGAGAAAATTTAGAGAATTACCTTTAGACAAGATGACAAAAAAATTTAGTAGAACGCTTCAACCAAATAAAAAAGAAAATAAAGATACATCCTTCAAGTCAAAATTGCTTAAGTTGAAAGAAATATTTTTAAACACCAATACTCTTTATGATCCATGCGGGCCACAGCATGAAGTACCCGTTTGTTATACTATTAATGAACTTCCGCAGGAATGGAGAGATCGTTTAAAACCAAATTTAATAATAAGACGTACCGATTTATGTAAGACAAAAAATTAATGTTAATATTTGAGCACATTGCGATACCGATACGCCAATATACAAATGCCAATAAGATTTGGCAACGCAACAAATGGGAAAATAGCATCCATAATTGCCCACAACAACGGCACGTCGATAATGCTACTTACCACAATTACCAATCCGACGAATACATAATACCAGCGTATCCATCGGTATTTCGTAAAAGCTGCAAAGCTCTGGCCGCCATTAAAACCATTGCCTATAGCCGTAGTAGTAATAAACAATGTTGCACTCACAATAAATACGAACGGACCAATAACAGGTAATTTTTCCTGAAATACCGTAAATACGAGAATATTGCTAACCGCGCCCGTAGTCCAGGCTTGTGAGGTAAGTACCAAAAGTCCCGATAATAAACACAAAAATGCATCAGCAGTTACTGAATAAAGTGCCAATACCCCTTGGTCAATAGGCCGCTGCGCATCGGTCATAGCATGCGCAATCGATGACGTTCCCATGCCTGATTCAGTAATAAAGACTCCTTTGTACGTGCCTTGACGTATTGCACCAAAAATAGTTGCTCCTAAAAAACCACCAATCGGTGCTGCTGGGCAAGCTATACATTGACCAATTAATTGTAGCGCTTTCAGAATAAGCGCTGGTTGTAAACTAAGAATGAATAGCGCACACAAAACGTACAAACCAAACATAAAAGGCACTAATTTGCTTGCAATAGCACCAACTCGCTGTGCACCACCAATGAGAACAAATACCACAAATATCGCTAAAAGAATGCCGGTAACTAATTCAGGAACCTGCTGCTTTGCCAAAATCTCAGCCAGGGCTTTCGATTGTATACCAGACCAACCAGCAAATAAAATAATCGTTGCAGCGCCATACCAGGTGGCAAGCAGCGGATGAACCTCGCTTAAATATTGTGCAGGTCCTCCCAAAATACGACCATCCTTATTTTTCGTTCTGAAATGTACTGCAAAACATACTTCAGTGAGCTTCGTGGCAGCGCCAAAAAAAGCATAAACCAACAACCAAAAAAGTGCTCCGGGGCCCCCAATAGTAATAGCAAGAGAAGGTCCAATAATATTACCAATACCAATTGACGTTGCCATCGCAGCGCAAAGCGCATGAAATGCATTGATTGTTTTTAAATCCTTGGTCGTTCTGCGTTTCAAGCCAGAAGTAAGAATCTGCATAAAGTGACGCCATGCATAGAATTGAGGAACTCGCGTGTATATGGTAAGAGCAATACCGATACATAAAAACAATAACGTAAATGGCAGGTCAATGTAATGGACAATATCAGTAAACAATGCTAACAAGTTCATAACTATTCATTTCCCTATTCAAGACTGTCTTTGTGATAAAAAGGAAAGAGCGGTCCGCAGCAACTGATCAAATGAGGCAGAATCAACGTGCTTTTGACGAACATACTGCATGGCTTGCGAAATTTCTGGTCGAGAATAATGCAACGCTTCTAACGCCTGTCCAATATTTTTCCATATTTCAAATTCTTTATCGCTCTCTTGCAACTGCTCATGTTCAATAAGAGAGTTAATTTTATGTTTTAGATGAATAATCAATTGTTCAGCTTTTTTGAGACCAATACCGGGAATAGCACTCAATGCGCGAACGTCTTCTTTTTGTATAATTTTGACTAATTCAATCGGTTGTAAATGAGCAAGCATAGTAAGTGCAATTTTAGGACCAATACCAGAACAGCCAATAATAAGTATAAACAATTTTTTTTCCAACAGGGTATTAAATCCAAATAACTGTGGGCCGTGCTCTGAATTCCAGTGAAAATAGATATAAAACGTTTTTTGTTCGCCAAAAATCAGCTGACTAGCCTGTGGTACTTGTAGAGTAAATCCAATAGACCCTATGCTGAGTGAAATTTCATAATTATCGATAGATTGAATGGTACCAGATAATGTGCTGATCATAATAAACTGCTTTGCAAAAATATATTGTGTAAAGATATATTTTTTATCCTACTCCTGATCTTTTTTTTGAGCAATAAGAAGCTAAAATTTATATGAAGCGCTCACTGGCCTAAAGGCCAGATTTTTCTGGCAAAGTAGAATAAAAATTGACAATATCAGTACTTTTGCTACATTTTTGTTGATCATCTCATCGCGGGAATAGCTCAGTGGTAGAGCGTTGCCTTGCCAAGGCAAAGGTCGCGGGTTCAAATCCCGTTTCCCGCTCCAAATAAGGCCAATTTGTTTGTGCTCTTATAAGCTTATGATATGGTTATTACGTACCGACCGCTATAAAATACCATGGAAATCCTCCTTTTATATTATTTAAAACATTACTACCCACTTATGTTTCTTTACAAAAAGGTAATTTATGAAATCTATCATACAAGAGGCGTCCTCTATTATTAAAGCTATAGAAAAAGGCTGGCTTGCAGCTGGCAAACCAAATGAATTTTCTATTAGAATTTACGAAGAGCCGAAAAAAAATTTTATCGGAATGACCATCCAATCGGCAAAAATAGGTATTTTTTTTGAAGAGAAAAAGGTTGAAACACCTAAACCAATCAAAAAAATAGAACCAATTCAATCAAAAAAAGCATCCGCTCCGATAGTCAGACCTATCCCTGAATCAAAAAAACCGGTATCAGATTTGCCCGAGTCGGAACGCGTTATGTGGACCGATGAAATGCTTGAAGCGGCTCAAGTATGGCTTAATGAGGCTTTAAAAATTATTAATACGTCCATTTCATACAAAACAGAGGTATCTGAATATCAGTTGACCTTTAATCTCGAGCAACAACCTGCGCAAGATATTCAGCAAGCCAAACATTTGGTTCGTAATCTTTCAGCATTATTATTGCAAGCAATGCGTCATAAATTTAAAAGACCAATGCGTGGTTTTAAGATTCTTATCATTTTTAATCAATAATAGTACCTTATGATATATTGCCAGGACGAAGAAACAATCATAGCTCAATGTACGCCCCAAGGAAAGGGAGCTATCGCCCTTATACGCTTGTCTGGCCCCCAGGCGATTGAATGTGCTGCTCAAATGAGCAAACTGGCTAATGGTAAAAGCCTGAATGAGCTGCCTACTCATACCATTCATTTTGGATGGGTACTAGACGCACAGGGATCGATTATTGATCAAGTTATGTTTCTTCTCATGCATGCGCCACGGACGTTTACCGGGCAACAGGTGGTTGAAATTACCTGCCATAATAATCAATTTTTAGTTGAAGCTATTATCGAAAAAGCGATTCAATTGGGAGCTCGGTTGGCCAAGGAAGGTGAATTTGCCAAAAGAGCATATTTGAACGGTAAAATAGATCTCGTGCAAGCTGAGGCAATTAATGAACTGATTCACGCTTGTACCCAACAAGCCCTTAAGCAATCGTTGGCACAAGTTGAAGGCAGCTTTTCTGCCTGGATTGAACGCATTCAAAAAGAACTATTCAAATGTCTTGCTTTTTCTGATGCAAGCTTTGAATTTATAGATGAAGAGATGGAATTTGGCTCTCTTATTGAGCAATCTATTGCAACCATTCTCAATGAACTGGTTGTAATAAAAAAATCATATAGTCAACAACAACGAATACGCGAAGGCGTGCGTATTGCATTGATCGGTGCGGTCAATGCAGGCAAATCATCATTATTCAACGCATTACTTGGTAAAAATCGTTCAATTGTTGCTGATATTGCGGGAACTACTCGCGATACGGTAGAAGCAGGAGTATACCGGTATGGAAACTATTGCACCTTTGTCGATACGGCAGGCCTGCGCAATACCAATGATTCTATTGAACAAGAAGGCATCAAGCGCTCTCTGCAAGAGGCTGCTCAAGCAGATTGTATTTTACTCGTTATTGATCAATCTCGATCAATGCTGCATGAAGAACAACGAGTGTATGCTGATATTATTGAACAAAATAGATCAAAAATAATAGTTGTTTATAATAAATCAGATTTGCCACGAATTACTAATCAATTATTTGATAGTGAAAATATAGTCTATGTTTCAACAATAAAGCCTGGATTAGTCCAACTCCTTGAACAAAGACTCGAATCAAAAATTAGCCAACTGCTCAAGCAAGCAGAATCACCTTTTTTACTCAATAAACGACAATGGCATTTGCTGCTTGCCCTCGAGCAACGTTTAAATGAATTAAAAGAGATTATGCAACGCACTATGGCCTATGAAATTATTTCCTACCACCTCAAAGATGCGTTAGAACATCTGGCCGAATTGTCTGGTCAAACCATATCTGAAAAAGGCATGGATGCCGTTTTTCGTGAATTTTGCGTGGGCAAGTAGTTTATATTTTTATTTTCCTTCTCATATAGCACAACAAATTCTTTCTTATTGCAATTAAGATGCGTTTTGATACTCTGTACTGCGTTAACTATTATTAAAAACAGTTTCCGCAAAGGATTTCCATGAAACTATTACCAATAGCCCTTATTTTTATCATGAGTATTCACTCATTACAAGGCATGAATTCGTCCTCTCTTTCTACATTGAATATGGTTGCAAAAAAAATTACCGACTTGGATGAGGGCTATCAAGAAAAAGCATTGAATCTTATAGAAAGGAACATAGAATCTATAGATGCTGATTTTCAACTGCCAATTATAAAAAATCTCGCAAAGAGCGCGCAAAATTGCCCCATCCAGACTCAACAAAGGATAGTAGAACTCCTTGCAACAAAAGTACAGATGCTTGATGAACCTAGTAAAGAACTTGTTTTAAGTGAACTATTGGACATTAAAGAAGGTACGCAATCTTCTGAAGCGCTTTTATCAACTGTTATAGACAATCATCAATATTATGATGATTTTACTAAAAAAATAATGTTTAAAAAAGTTGGGAAAACTGTCCGTACGCTTCCCTCAAGCTCACAGCAGCTATTCTTAGACAGCATTAAAAAAGACAAAGAGCTGGATAAATTTCGAGATAATTTAACCCTTGAAACCAATCCCAATGATTTGACTCCTTTATTTAACTTTCTGAGGCGTCTTGAAAATCAGGACAAGCAATAATAAGCTTCTTAATTTATCGAGTAAGGGAACAATTGATTGTTCCCTTACTCATTCCTAATTTTCTAGCACAAAGCAGAAATTTCAACGCGTCGATTTGGCGCTTGTCCATCTTTGCTGTTTTCGATAACTATTGGTTCAGAGTCACCAATACCAATAATTTTTATATGTTTGCGATCGATACCTGCATTTTCATAATGCTGAGCAATTGATTGCGCACGACGCTCGGAAAGCGCAAGATTATATGCTTTAGTACCATGCCATTTACAAGAATGCCCGACAAAGGTTATATTATACCCCTTCTTTACCAATTCCTTTTTTTCTTGAATATCGGCTGCCAACACGGTCTCTTGATCAGGTTTTATTGTTGCACTGTCATAATCAAAATGAACAACCTGCTTTTTTGGAGTATTGGGTTCATGCTCTTCCCAGGTAAAATCTAATTGATTTTGGGCTAATTGATTATTAAAAGCAGCTGCTTCTGGCTGATCTTCTTCTAGAACAAAAGCCTCAATATCTTCATTAAAGATCGATGAGCTCGTTTTTGAACCTTGTGGTCCTACTGGTAAACCTGATCCTGTACATTCTTCTTTTAAGCAATGAGTACTTTTCTTTTTGCCATTCCCGCAACCAGCCAAAAGTGCAATTATCAATAAAAATCCCGTTAATCGTAGGTTTCTAACCGTTATTTTAGTCATCGAATTTTCTCCATGAATTAAACCTATTATTATCAACAATGATTGAACTTTAACATAAAAATTCTTTATTTTCTACCAAAACAAACGATAGATTCTACTCTTTTGGCCCAAGTTGCGCTATACTAAAACTATATAAGGTTCTGTTAGTACAGATAACCGTTGAAAAAAGCTTATACATCTTATTACAAAATTTTCTTTTTACACTATAACAAAGAGAATTTTGGTTATGATCTCAACGTTTAATCGTTGATATGGAATATAATATATGAAAAAAATTTTAATTAGCGTCAACCCTTGGCAAGTGCGAGTTGCTGTAACAAGAAATGATGACCTGCAAAACATCTATTTTGCTTCTCATGCTACAAAAACCCTGGAACGATCATTTTTTAAAGGCACCATTATAAAAGTATTGCCTGGTATCCAAACAGCCTTTGTCGATATTGGACAAGAAAAAGCTGGATTTTTACACATCTCTGAAATTGACCGAGAACTTGCGGTGCAACGCATGACCGGATCGGCTGAAATTGAGTCAACTATGCCTGATCACGAAGAATCGATAGAGATGCACCCCAAGACTTCGCTTGATATTAGCAAAATTTTAAAAGAGCGAGAAACTATCTTGGTGCAAGTAAGCAAAGAGCCCGTATACGAAAAAGGGGCTAAACTTACGACGTGCTTTACCTTACCAGGTCGTTTTATTGTTCTCATGCCTAATATTGGTCGAATTGCTATTTCAAAAAAAATAGAAGACTTCCAAGAACGGCAACGTTTAAAGCAAATACTCATAAACAATTTGCCCGAAGGAATGGGCGCCATTATCAGAACCACTTCTGAAGATCGTCAAGAAAAAGAAATTGTGTATGATATTCAATATTTAGTCAATTTATGGGCGACTATTGTAAAGAACTACGAAGAGGCTGAACCAGGTCAAAAAATTTATGAGGATATTCCACTTGCGCTGCAAGTGGTGCGCGATCATTTGGATGATGATGTGGAATCGGTCATTTCTGATGATAAAGAAAATCAACAAGAGGTCTATAAATTTATTAAAAGTATGGCCCCTGAATATTCGCACAAGGTATTTTATTACGATGGAAAACAAGATCTATTTGAACGTTATCATATAAATAAGCAAATTCAAGAAGCGTTAGCTCAAAAAGTAGATCTTAAATCTGGCGGCTCCATTATTATTGAAACCACTCAAGCAATGACCGTTATCGATGTCAATACTGGACGCTATACTGGTAAAGGTGACCTTGAGGAAACTATTTTAAAAACGAATCTAGAAGCAGCAGAAGAAGTTACGCGCCAATTGCGATTACGTAATATTGGTGGTCTTATCGTTATTGATTTTATTGATATGAACTTGCCCACAAATCGTCAAAAGCTTTTTAAACATTTTGAAAAAATGTTAAAAGAGCGGGATAAGTTTCAGTCGGTCGTATTGAAAGTATCAGAATTTGGCTTAGTGCAGATGACCCGCAAACGGTCAGGAAAAACGTTATTACAAGAATTAACACAGCCATGCACGGAGTGTAAAGGATTAGGTTACGTAAAATCAGTACAAACAGAATGCTATAGCATTTTACCACGATTAAAGGAATCTTTATATTCTTACAAAAATAATAACGTTATGATAAGTCTCAGTCCAAAAAATTTTGAATATATTACCACCATCGAATATAATGCGATTTTACAATTTGAAAAAGACTTTAAATGCACTATTATGTTGGCAAGTAAGGAAGATTTAGAATCATATCAATTTATTATAACAAAGCTCTAATTTGGCTTTGAGATAGTCCAATTTTATGCTAAAATGAAGCTACATCCTTCGATACAATTTCCTTCGGAAATCACTCAGGATGAGCGTAGTTTATTATTTCGTTCAAGGTAATCCCTCGATGCACCACTGCGTGACACTTGCGCTTTCGTTGAAACTTAGGCGCACAGACGGGATGAATAAAGTAGCGCTTGTTCCTTATAGTTCAAAGAGTGATGGTGAAAACCTTGGCAAAATCAGAAAAAATCGTATTGAACCATAAAATTTGGAAAAAAATTGTATCGCATTTGGTTGAATATATAAAAAATAAAATTCATCGCTCATCCTGAGTGTTTTGCGGCTTGTCTGGCGTAGCCTTTGGCGAAGTCGGACCTGTGCGTCGAAGCTTGCCGAGCCAGAAGGCCCGGATAAGCGAAGTCGGA
>JANWKD010000006.1 GCA_025451595.1 Candidatus Babeliales bacterium
CACCGAAAAACTACAAGAAGAAATACGTTCAACTTTGCTGACGCGAAAATGCACAGATCCTTATTTATATCGGCAGCATCAAGGAACAATCGCCTATCTAAAGTATTTTGTGAAAATTCCTTTTTCTCTTGGGATTCTGAGTTCGGGCATTAAAGTAGCTTATAACTGGATCTGTCAAGATTCTATCAAACCAATTTCTACGGCACTATTCTTAGGATCTTTGGCCGCTTATTATCAAAAAGCATATAAGCCCGCACAAGCCTTAAAGAAAGAAGAAGAAGCTTCCAATTGGCTACTGGGAAAACGAGGCCAACACCCCATACGAGAAAGATAGATTAATAAATTTTATGGAGGAGAGAGTGGGATTCGAACCCACGATTCCGATCTCTCGGAATAACGGTTTTCAAGACCGCCGCATTCGACCGCTCTGCCATCTCTCCCAACTTCGCTTATCCGGGCCTACAGGCTCGGCAAGCTTCGCCGGGCACGCCCGACTACGTTCATTCTATCGAAATTTTCGAAGTTGAGTATTTCAACTTCGACCAAGTAGCCTATTATAGAAACTATTTCAAAGTAAAATTAGTATACAAAATTTTTATTTACTAATCTAATAAATCCATTAAAAAACTGGCACCGCCAGCTGAAGCTTTAGCGAAAGCTGGTGCGCCTAAAAGGAGTCGAACCTTTAACCTTCAGATCCGTAGTCTGACGCTCTATCCAATTGAGCTATAGGCGCATTTATTATTTCAAATATCATTTAGTGGTGGAGAGAGAGGGATTCGAACCCTCGTGCCCCATTTCTGGAGCGCTTGCTTAGCAGGCAAGTGCTTTAGACCACTCAGCCATCTCTCCCGACTTCGTTCCTTCTGGCGAAGCTTCTGCTCTCGAAGTATTCAACTACGCCGGGCACACCCGACTTCGCTCATGCTTTCGAAGAATCTACTTCCGTCGTCGCTTTCAGCTATGCCGGACAGGCCTTTATATGTTTCTCATTTTCATTCAAAACATATTTTTAAACGTATCTCAAAGCAAAAGCGTCCAATGCATTATGCACCTCAACACGATTACCAAATAGGATAAAAGATTTGGCAATTAATGCAAGGGCAAAAACAGAAGAATTGTCTTACCGTTCATGTATGTTTACACTATGTATAATCTACTATTTTAACGAACCCCGCACATTTGGTCTTGGGGACCGGGGCTAAAATAAGGACTCGCATGGCACTCATAGTAACTATCAAAGTCGTTCCGGGTTCCGGTAAGCAGCTATGGAAGTTCGATAGCGGAGGAACGTTAAAATGCTATCTTAAAAATCAAGCAGAAAAAGGACTTGCAAATAAAGAACTTATAGAAACGCTGAGCAAAAAACTGGGCCTGCCACAAACAACTATTCATATTATTAAGGGCGCATCAGCTCGCACTAAAATAATCAAAATAGAGCATAATCTTTCTTTACAAGATCTATATCGGTATCTTGAAATACAGGAACCGGCAATACAACAAAAATTATTTTAGGAAAAATAGATGCCTCGCTTTCGTTGGCAAGCAATCGGCTTGGATGGCTCTTTATATGATGGCACTACCCGTGCACGAACGGTACAAGAATTAAACATGATACTGGCTCAACAAGATTTATCATTATTGCAAGCTTATCATTATAAGCCACAAGCTTGGCTCCATATCTCTCGTTCAATGCAAAGTAATTTTTTTAAAGAATTATCATTACTATTACAAGCCGGAATTTGTCTTGACCATGCGTTGCATTTACTGGTAGAACAAATTAATAATCCCTTATTTAAGGAAATTATTTGGGAGTTATATGCTGACGTACATGAAGGAATTTATTTGCATACGGCAATGTCAAAACATCGTGAATGCTTTGACGAACTTACCATCCAGATGATCGCTGCTGGCCACCAGTCAGGTCAACTAACGCAAGCATTAGAACAGTTACACGAACACCAAGAACTCATGCAAAATTTTCTCAAAAAGATTCGTCATGCAATTATTGTTCCTTGTATAACATTACTCTTTTTTATTGTCGTTGCTCTTATTATTTTTATACTCATTGTTCCTGCGTTTGCGGATATGCTAGCCTCTACGGGCCAGCAGCTGCCTTATGCCACTTCTTTAATAATTGCAATAAGTGATTTTATACGGAGCTGGTTCGCATTTACCACTATCGCTGGTATCATACTGTTGAGCATCATTTTTTTTTATATCATACACCGTTATTACCAAAAAATATCTGCTCGTCTTGTTCTTTTAATACCGGGAATAGGTACCATTTATTATGGCATTAATATTACTTATTTTTTAAAATCATTAGGATTATTGCTCGAAAAAAATATTCATATTGTACATGCACTTGATTGCGCTATCCAAACGATACATAATTCTTATATAAAAAATCAGCTTCTTACAATAATTCCTTTAGTAGAACAAGGTACCTTATTAAGTAATGCATTAGCGCAAACGGCATTATTAACGCCAGAAGTACCCGCTATGATACGTATTGGTGAAGAATCAGCACATTTAAGCACTATTATTATTCGTGCAGGTACTATTTATAGAGATAGGATTATTAATACGCTCACCATTTATACCACCTTAATTTATCCTATTCTCATGATTATCATGGGAATATTAATTACGTTATTAATTTTTGCTGTATATTTACCACTTTTTAATCTATCTTATGCAATTGCTTGATTTAGAAAAAATATACTATCTATATTTGATTTAAATGAACCCCGCACACGGCTTAAAAGCCGTGGTATCGGGGACCCCGGAAAACGACCTGTCCGTCGAAGCCTTGGCGAAGTTGGAATCTTGCCATTCATCTCTGGCTTCAAAGCCAGAGTTTTCTGAGGATAAAATAAATTTACCACATTCTTAAGGAAAATATGCCACCGTACATCTATTTTCTTTATCTATTTCTGATAACAACTCCTCTCAATGCATCATTTTTAGAATCAATAAAAATTGTAACGCTCACATTGAATGATTTAGCAGAAGCCTTTCAAGGAAAGCGATCGATAGCACATTTAGAAAAAACTCCCGAACAAACAAAACAAGAATCTGCACAAGAAATAATTGAACAATTAAAAAATCTCATTACTACATTCAAAAAAAATATTGCCCAAAATATTACACCCAATAAGCAAGAGATAGATTATTATAACAAACGGTATGCTCAATATCTTATTGATGGCTTTAAAGACAATCAGTCCGAGTTCTGGTACTACGGCGCAAATGCATACTATTTTTTTAAAACGTATCAAAATTTTACCTTGCCACAAATTACTCAAGCTACCAATAGCCCAAATGATCAAACCAGCCTTGAAGATCTTACGTTCTTCTTTGAAGGGTACCAACGGTTACTAAACACCGGTAAAACAGAAATTCCAGATAGCTATGAGACCTTCGCAAAAAATTATAAAAATTGGCTTGATACGTTACAAAAACCTGCAAAAACAACGTTCGCAGAAAGACAAAAAGAGAAACGGGAACAAGCACTTGCTCAAATGAATAGTTTTGTAAAACAATTCAGACTGAACCCGGAAACCGCAGCCGATGATATTATTAAGTATACCACTGCAATATATACTTTTGAACTCAATGGCGGTCGCCCGTCTGCAGAATTTATTTTTTGGAATTCTTGGGGCTTTTTATCACACATTTTAAAAAAATATACGGGTGTTCCCATCGAAAAAATTGCTATAGAAACTCATTTATTACCCGATAAAGCAATAGAGATACTGCAAAAAGATCTGAATGATTTTTTATTACAAAAAAGTATTGGCTCTCATGAATTAGGAGGCCTTACAAAATTTACCGAATTACAAAAGAAGTTTCAACTGTTTATTAATAATCTCAAAAATGAACTCAAAGAACCAGAAGATAAACAGCTCTTGATCCGTACCGGAGAACAAAATAAACTCGATAAAATAATTACTCAGCTAAGACAAACGCCCCAAGTTACACAGCAACTATACGACGATTATATCAACGCCTATTCGCTCTATAGAAAAAATGGTGGCGATAACCTTGAATATGAAATGTTTAATCACTGGATATTGCTTTCATTATTAATGACAAAAAATAAAGGAAAGTCGCTTGATGACATAGAAATCGATACTATATCAAATCAACAAGACCCGCTCAACTATTTAAAACAGTTAGTTTCTGATTACCAATCATTACAATCAGCAGCTACAACTGCCTTTTGGATGCAACCATTTGATGAACTGCTCACGAGTGCACAAGCGTGGCTTCAAGATTTGCAAACCAGCAGTGCAGAACCTACGCAAACTGAACGTGATCAGGCCCAAACCACCATACAACAACTCATTGATACACAACTAAAAAAAGGCACTGTTACTGCTCAAATCATTGACGACTACCAAAAAGCGTATACCAGCTTTATTCGTTATGGTGGTACAAATGATACCTTTAAATTCTGGTCCTATTGGTTATTGCTGACCTCTTTAATGCAAACGCATAAAGATCAATCAGTTGAAGAGATTGCACTCGCACGAGGTAAAAAAGAGGATACGTTGATTCCTGCTCTTAAAAAATTACTTTCTTCGTATACCAGTTTACAGACAATCGCCGTTCCTTCACAAATGACGCAAGAACAGTTTAATAGCACCGCAACTCAATTCGGTGAATGGATTGATCAGCTCGAAAAAAACCAAAAAATAAAAAGAACTGTAGATCAAAAAAAAGAAGCTCTTGATGAATCTATTGCACAATTTCAATCGAGAGATACCGAGTATATAACGATTTCTGAGCTCGTAAGTTTTTTAACCACGTATCAAGAGTATAAAAAAATTGCTTCAACAGTAAGCAATACCTATCAATTTTGGTCTACTTGGGCTGAAGCTTATTTAAAAATAAAATCAAAGGTAGACAATCTAGCTGAATTACAACGATTAGAAGCTGCTATTGATTCATGGAAAGATAAACCCGAAATACCCGTTTCTGCCTTGCAAAGTCTAGAATCTAACTTCAAAGCATATTATGCTCAGGAAAAAGCAACCCATTTGCAATCAGTAGAAAAGCAGCTGAAATCTATTATTAAAACCAAATTCAAGATTGAAAACCCCAAACTAGAAGATCTGGACATAGAATTGTATAAACAACAATTGGATTTGTATAAAAAACTTGCGGGGGATAACGAAATATATGACACCTGGAGCTATTGGATAGAACTCTCACAACGCGCAACGTATCTCTTAGGCAAAAGATGTTCAACCATGGACAACGTGTCGTTGCCAGAACAAACTACCATTAAACAGCAAGTTCAGACCGTTATTAATAATTTAAAAACGTTGCAAGAAAAACTACCGCAAGCACAAAATATTCCTTCACTGCTCAATCAATTGCAAACCTGTTTTCAATTTGGCAAACAAGATGATCCGATCAATGCAACTATTAATACGCTCAGCGCACTTATTCCATCAGTATCCAAAGATAACGCTGCTGCAATAGATAATTATCTTCAAACGTATAAACAGTATAAAACAGCATCAACCGGAAAAACTGTTGACGAAGCGTCAAATAAAAAGCTTACCTACTGGTATGCGTATGCCCTCTTAATGCGTGACACGATCGCTGCCAAGCAGTATGATCTACAATCTATTGCCAGCCGCTGGTTCAATAGTATCGATAAAACGAACGAAGTTATTACACAATACGAGCAAGATTTGGCATTTTTTGATACCCAAAAAGAAGCCGCTCTTGATCCTAACATTGGTACCCTTGCCAACGGTATGTTTTCAGGATTGAAAAACAATCTGGCAAATCGTCTAAACGATTTGAAACGCCAACAACAAATGCTTACGCTCATTAAAGGTCCCTTTCAACGGGATGTGACCGAAACATCAGGGCGTGTTTATTCGTCCAAACTTAAAATACCTTGGACCATTTCTACACAACCGGAAGATTATACGAAGTATCACGATTTATATGAACAGCTATTAATTAAAGATACGCCGCCCGCAAATATCTATACCTATTGGGATTATCGAGAATCACTCTTACAAGCAACACTAGGATATGCAGAAAGTCAGAAAACTCCTAAAAAAGCTACAGAGGATTTATGGGTAAAACAGTATAATGATATCAAAAAGCTTCTTTGGTTACCACGTTTAGGCGTCTCCATCGATCCCACCCAAAAAGAACTGATGGATAGTTGGCATATTGATAGCCTAAAAACCCGTCAAGCCCAGCAATTTATGGATCATTTATATAAATTGAAATTAAATCTTCCACAAAATCCATATTATTGACTTATTGATATTAATAGGAATAAAATAAAAGTAAGGATCTACAAATTTATTAGATCTCAAGAATTACCATGATATTAAAAAAGGGAATAGCATGAAAAAGCAATTTATTCTGGTTTTAAGCAGTATCCTCCTTTTAGGAACAATAAGCAATTATGCAACTTTTACCCAAGATTTGGATAAGCTAAGTGAAACTCTTAATAACTTGGCTATTTCATTTAAACCAAAACAAGATCAAGTTAAAGAAACTGAACAAAAACTTGATCAATTTATTGCTGATAATTTTGTTTCTGTACCAAATACAATCGATAAACAACTTTATGATCAATATTCAGCGCTTAATTCACTGCTATCCTATTTAACCGCTTTCAATCCAAATGAAAAATATAAATTTTGGAATGCTTGGCGTAATTTAACTTATTTTAATACAAAACCATTAATAGCAATTTCTGCCCAGTTTCCTATTCAAGACTCTTTAAAATTAGCAAAAGAATGGTTAACTACTTTTAATGATTTAAATAAAACATATCAATATGTTCCTAAAGATAAATCTAATGAATTAAGCCAAACATTTAGTTCTTGGATTGATCGACTTGAAGCAGAGCAGCCTGAAAATAAAGCAAAAAATCTTGCAAATGCGAAAGCAACATTAGATAGTTTAATTGCAGCTTTAAAAACAAAACAGCCTTTAGAAGTTGTAGACGTACAACATTTTAATGACAAATATGCCGATTATCTATTTGAAGGTGGCACAGAAAAAAAATATGATGTCTGGTACTACTATTTTGCTTTAAAAAACTTCTTAACTCATTACGAGGGAAAACCTCTTGATAATATCACTGCAGCATTAAATAATAAGGACAATAAAGAGACCCTTGATTTATTCAATTATCTATTATCCGAATATACGTCACTACAACCTGAAATAGATACAGCCGGAATTAGTCAACAAGAATATGCCAAATTAAAAACTGATTTTTCAACATGGATCACCGATCTTCAAAAAAAACCTGCAAAAACCCCAGAACAAGAGCAGGCTGAAAGACGGGACCAAATAAAACAAACCGCAAAGCAAACAATGGATGGATTGATAACCAATCAATTTAAAGATGAGCAAAGTCGTAAAAAGACAACATCTAACGAATGGGCATCTTATGTAGCAGCTTATGACACTTTCAACCATCTTGGCGGCACCCTTACAGATCAACTGAAGGCTTATTATACCTGGGCTACTATAAAATATGATTTAGATTACTTTAAAGATAAGACTGCAGAAGAAATCGGTCAATTTTTCGTACCAACAAAAAATAAAGCTGAAGTAATTGCTTATTTCGAAGATCTATTAAATACATTCAAACCTATTCCATCGACTTTCTTAACTACCGCTGAAAAAGGTGGACTCACTGCAAAACTTGGCGGTTTTATAGCCAATCTAAAAAAGCCTACGCCAGCAGAAGAAAAAGCGCAACAATTGAGCCAGGCTACACAAGCATTAAATAATTTGATAAACGATTTTAAAGCATCATTAAAAGACGTAACAACGATAACTTTCGATAACAAGGCTGAATCAGATCAATATCTACAGGCTTATGCCCAATATTATGGTTCAGAGGGCGCAAAAAATGATCAATTTGACTCCTGGAAAACGTTGATAGATATGTATAGATTAATGTCTAATCTAGAAAATAAAGACATCAATCAGATTACTATTCAAGGTATAGAGCCAGGTAATGTTAGAACATATTTAGAAACAGAACTGCCAACCAAATTTGCTAATGTTAGAGCAGAGTTACAAAAATACTTTAGTCAATCTATTTTAGATACATTTAAACAACAGTATGATCAATGGCTCGCAACAATTGATCCCGCAAAAATGTTGGCGCAAGCAAAAGAACAAAAACGGCAAGCTGCTCAGCAAGTATTAGAAAATCTAATTAATACTAAACTTAAAACATTTCCAGTAGCAATTGATCCTACATTGGTAACGGATTATAAATCTGCGTACGAAGAATTTGCTCTCAATGATGGCAAAGATGATACCTTTAAATTCTGGTCAATTTGGCTCTTATTTGAGAACTTAATCAAAAATTATCATGAAAAAGGACCCGATGTAATTGCACCAATAACTACACCAAATCCATCCGAAGTTATTCAATTTTTAAGCGACCGATTTGATGAATATAAGAGCTTAAAAGGAAAAGTAACCGTCATTCCAGAAGCAAAGTTTGATGATTATGAAAAGGATTTCGATTTCTATATTAAAGATCTTGAGGAAAGAGAAGAACTCAAGAAAAAATTACCGGAAATTGAGCAAGAATTAAAGCAACTTGTTGCAGACGCACGCACTAAAGTTAGCAATAATCAAATGATAGATGAAAGTGCCTTTACAAAGCTATATGATCCCTATCGTAGAATAATGGGGTTTAAAGGGAATCTTAATTACGTTTATTTAAACATCTTTATTGATTACTATAATGTTATGATAAACGCGAAGGCTAAAAATCTTAGTCTTGAGCAAATAATAGAAGAAAATGGTACATATTACAATGAAGAAAACCTTAATATGAAGCTCGCGGACTTCAAAAATAACGAAAACAGTAAAAATGCTATCATTGAAGAGCTAGGCCAAGAAAATTATAACAAATTTATTGCTGAGTTTGAAAATTGGATCAAAGAAATTACCAAAACGCCAGAACAACGAGCGGAAGATACTTTAAATTCGCTGATCGCTAAATTTAGAGTAAACACGGCGACAGCTCAAGATTTAGAGCAATATGAACGTACTTTGGGATCTGTCGACCCAAAAAACAAAAACTACTTAACATATCGCTTCTGGAAGAATTGGGTTAATGCAAAA
>JANWKD010000007.1 GCA_025451595.1 Candidatus Babeliales bacterium
AATGGTTTCAAATGGCAGATCTAATAAAAATTGTTTCAAAATCGAAGTTTTTTTATCGAACGTGAAAAAAACTTTTATTGATACGCCGTTATCTTGCGGTATGGTTTGTATGGTAAAAAAGTTCCATTGATTATTGTCATCACGCCAGATATGTCTTTCCGGTTGATAGGTATATGCTGAATCATATTCATAGGGTGGTGAGCTAAAGCTCATTAACTTCTTTTTGCTTAATCGAGGATTAAATGCATTAAGATCACTC
Organism: Candidatus Babeliales bacterium; assembly: GCA_025451595.1. GTDB lineage: Bacteria > Babelota > Babeliae > Babelales > JANWKD01 > JANWKD01. The sequence continues at coordinate 260 of JANWKD010000007.1, forward strand.
AAAACATATTTGAACTCTTCATCATGCTTAGTAATGAAATAATCGCTTGCGCTGTGGTACAGAAATTTGCGTAAAAAATCGGAATTATACGTTGCTAATAAATTGTTATATTCTTTTTGTTTATACCCAAGGCATTTTTTTTGCAATTGCCTAAATGATTGCTCATTTGCAAGGCGATCATCAATTTTAACAATTTGATGTTGACCCATCGCAATAGAAAATGCAGTAATCGAAAGTAAGAAAAGTGTATTAAAAATTTGTATAAAATTCGAATGAGAGTTCATATTCATTGGTTAAACCTTATCTCTTAAATATACTAAAATAAAATTTGAATTGGTTCAACCCTGAATCTGCTTTTCAGCAACGGAGCTTTGTATGCTTTTGGTCTTTTTTTGCTGTTCATCCATCGCAAAAAACTGTTGTACAGATAGCGTAAGCAATAAAGTTATATAAAATTCATAAAGATAGTACTTTGAAAAAGATTTTTCTTAGTTTTATTTAATAAAAACTAAATCGACTTTTGATAAACTAATTTATGGTGAATGGAAAATAATTTAAATAACGCCATGGGAGCCATAGCAAAGCAAGGGGAAAAAACACTAGCAATTAGAAAGATATTCAGATAATAATTCATACGATACTCCTGGGCCAAAAGCTTGTAAATAGTGTTAATTTTTTCGACTATTCTGTCAAATGAGTGACTAGGAGTATCAATTAATTTATGCAGCTAAGTTAAGTATTAAGTACGATTTATTTATTTTGGCTTCTTTTTTCATGATATTCATTCCTAATATTCACTATATTAATTGGCTGTAGCTGCCATTTTTGCGTAAACGCATCAAGCGTTTGTTGTGCAAATTCTTCACTTTTTCGGTAACTTTTAAATAGATTTCTAAGATCCTGTTCTAATTCTTTATTTCCGTGGCTCAATAATGTAAAATCTGTTCTCATTAAAGCCATTTCAAGAACAAATATGGTTTCAATATCATCTTTAATTTCACGAGTGATTTTATTTTTCGTCGCTTGATCTAATACAATTGGATTTTTCTGGTTTAATTGCGCCTGAAATTGAGCAGCGACATCTTTCATATTTATTTGTTCTAAATGCCATTTTCTGGTTAGATTAGTCAGTTGTTGTTGTGCAATATCAATTCCTTTTTGAAAACTATCATAAAGACGAATAAAATCATATTCTAATTCTTTATTTCCCTGGCTTAATGCTGAAACATTTTTACCTAATATTGCCATTTCATAGACTAACATGCTTGCAATATCGTTTTTCAATTCATCAATAATTTTATTTTTTGCTGCAGGAGATAGCTTATTGAATGGATCTGATTCTTTGCGATAGTGGGTAATAATATCTTCCAGCACTAATGGTTCTAAATGCCATTTTTTGGTAAATTTATCAAGTTGCTTTTGTACCTCTAATCTATTTTTATTAAAATGTGCATATAAATAAAGAATATCTTTTTCTGCGGACTTATTGATATCTGGCACTAATGAAAAAAAGTCAGGCTTAATATGATATTCAAAATAGTTGATAATATCGGCTTTAATTTGATTTACAATATTAGCTTTTTGAATCAATGATAACTGCGCTTGCGCCATAAATTTTTTAAACTTATTAATTTTTTGAGAATCATGATCAAAGCTTTTTGATAAAACTGCACAGCTTTCAGATAATTTTTTTAATTCATTTTCAAATTGCGAATTTTGGCACAGGATGGTTGAATAAATAAAAAATATTAAAATAGAAAAATTAATTTTCATTAGCCACCTTTCTTAGCATAAGTTAATAAACGTATACTAGAAAAATGCTTTGATAGTTTTCAATAGTTAAAGAAATTATTAAAATCCGCACGCATTGATGAGCCTGATGCTTGATTATATTGTTCATGTTGTTGATACCACAACTGCGCGTATAAACCATTTTTATACAATAATTCTGAATGAGTACCCGTTTCTACGATTACACCTTTATTAAGCACCATAATGGTATCAGCTTTGGTGATCGTTGAAAGACGATGCGCAATAATAATTGTTGTAGCGCCACAGGAAATTTCTTCTAAATTTTTCTGTATTTCACGTTCGCTGTTGCTATCAAGCGAAGAAGTTGCTTCATCAAAAATAAAAATAAAGGGCTTTTTGAGTACAGTTCGTGCTATTGCTACACGCTGCTTTTCACCTCCCGATAATTTTAAACCCCGTTCTCCAACGATTGTATCCAAACCTTCCGGCAACGAATCAATGAATGAATTTAAATGGGCAAGTTTTATGGCAATTTCTAATTCTTTGTGTGTTGCACAAGGATTGCCATACGTAATATTGTGATACAGCGTGTCATTAAAGAGCGCCACGTCTTGTGGTACGATACCGATAGCATTATGTAAAGACTGTTGCGTTACATTGCGTATATCATGGCCATTAATAGTAATACTTCCGTGTTGAACATCATAGAAACGAAACAACAAACGTGCAATGGAAGATTTGCCTGCACCACTTGGACCAACAATTGCCAATGTTTTGCCTGCGGGAATGGTAAATGATATGCCGTTCAGAATAGGCCGTTCCGCTTGATAGCCAAAATGAACATTATGAAAAACAATCTCGGCATTATCGGAAGGTAATGATATTGCGTGCGCAGAATCGGTAATTTCTGGTTTAATACTCAAGATGTTCAAGATTGCTTGCATATCTTGAATACCTTTTCTTAATTGATGCATTATGTAGCCAAAGTGATTGAGCGGTGTCACAAATTGGAGTATATAGCCATTAATGAGCACAAAATCACCGACGTTCATGATGCCATCATATACGCCTTTGCCTGTTATTGTCGTTAAATAAATGAGGCCTAAACCAATGATTATTACTTGGAATATTTGTATTTGAGCATTCAAAACAAAGTAGCGTGTCGCGCTATCTTCTCGTTGCTTTAATAGGCAATCGACTTTTTGGTATTCATATTTTTCATTATTAAAATATTTGACCGTTTCAACGTTTAACAGACTATCAACTACGCGAGCAGTTGCGGCTGCACGATTCTGATTATGCATTTCAAGTGTAATGAGTGCTTTATTGGTGGCCATAAAACTAAATGAGAGATAAGAGCCCACTATGATACATAACGCAATGCCATATAAAGGTCCATATAAATAACTGATAAATGCTATAACTACTACAATTTCAACGAGCACTGGTAGTAAAAATGAAATAAGACTCCAAAAAATTTGATCTAACCCCATTTGCGCTCGGTTGATGTAGCTGGTGAGAGCACCAGTATATCGATCAAGATGAAAACGCATAGAAAGCGACAAAAGGTGTTCAACAATAGTTATACTGAGTTTGCGCATACCGCGTTCAAGCACGCGATAAATTACTAAAGATCGCAGTTGTGTAACAACTTGGCTTATGGTCCATATGAGTCCATAGCCAATTAAGATACAAATCATAAAAAATGGTGAATTATTTTTGGACAAATAAAATGTATTTACAATATTTTTAAACAGCACAGGAATTGTTACATTTAACGCAATTGCAACGAAAGTGAGGAAAATGGATATAATAATGCGCATACGCAAATGCCAATCGCGCATCCAAATGTAAGGCAATAATTGTATGATTATTTTAATGCAAGGTATTCTGTTCGGTGCTGACATTCAATTTACTCAGAAAAAAACGAGTGGTAAATATGAAATATTTACCACTCACTCACTAAAAAATTCCGATATTTTAGATGTCTAAGCCAAATGAACGATTTCCAGTTTCGTAAGCAGTACCCCATCCACCCAACGTAAGTTCAGTTACGACACCAAGTTCAATGATAGTATCTTTAATATTTTTTACATTATTTTTTTCATTTTCAGCAATAATGATAGTATTTTTCATTATTTTTCCTTTAAAATTAAGAGTTATAATTTCCATTGATTAAGCCACATTTGTGCTGTTAATAAATGAGTAATTGACCAAAGGTTATCTGCTTTTCCGTGACGAATTTTCAGCATTTGTTCCTGAAGCCACTTTTTGTTTACCAGGCCATCACGAACAAGCCGTCCTTGCAATAATGTATCGTGTATTTTTGCAGCATTATGAGCATATAATTTTATCACGGAACTCGTTGTTTCTCCTTTTCTGTTACGCCATAAGGCTTTTGGTTGTTTTATACGACTAATTGCTTTCCGCAAGAATATGCGATCATAACCATTACGAAATGATTGATAAGTAGGAATTCGTAATCCGAGCTCTACCAATGGCTGTGAAAGTAATGGATGAGTCATAGTAACATCAAAAATTCTCTGATTACGATCTGCATAGGCCGCTGCATGGAATAGCGACTCAATCTGTTTAATTTTTGCAGGATAGAATCGCTTAAGCTTTTTAATGAGATAAAATTCTTGTTCTTTGTATGATTGGGCAAATGACGGATCAAGAAATGATGTATTAAGTATTATTTTCTTTTTTGTATTACAATAATAATGAGCAATAGATGCAATCATAGTACGCATAAGTATCCACAAGGGCATTCGATTAATATTTCTCAATTCATTCATTAGCTTTGTAATATCTCCAAAACCATTGTCCAACCAATAATCAGCAAGCGAGTCAATAGGAAGCGGTGCTACAAATACATGATCTCCACCTTGACCATTCATAATTTCAGAACAATTATACTGCGTGGCAAGATCAAACAATTGTTGGCTTGTATTATAATATATAAGAAAAGTATTTGGTTTATTTGGTCGCCAGGATGGCGGCAAAGGATCAAGTAGCTGAGAATTTTGCCAATCAATAAAATGAAGCGGCACATTGCACAAATCTGCCACTTCTTGTGCGTACTCCTTTTCATTGGCACTGGCAACTTTGCTATCAAAATAATTTACTCCAATAATGGTATTGGATTCAGGAAATATATCGCGCAAAAGAATGAGAAGCGATGACGAATCGAGGCCGCCAGATAGTTCAAGGCAAATTCCGCTACTTTCGCGTGTCCATGCTTTAAGTGATGATTTTAAGGTATGTCGTAATTCTTCCTGGAATGCCTCTTCATCATTAATGAATGAGCCTTTAAGCGCCGATACGTCCCACAATATTTCATAATTATAATCTCCATTTGCTTGAACCGTAAGACCTTGCCCAGGCAATAATTCTTGAATGCCAACAAAAGGGGTTCGGGAAGATGCAAAGTTTTTGTTAGTTACATACTCAGCAAAATAGTGCAAATTAATTGATGGTTTTTTCTGCATTGCATCATACAGCAATGCTAAATCAGAAGAAAAAATGATGCCATTTTGATTGATAGTATAAAATAAGGTAGAAAGTCCTTGCGGATCGCGCATTAAGGTTAATACCTGCGTCTGGGGATTGTACAATGAACCAACATAGCGACCCCACCATTTTTTTAATAATAATGGAGGATTTTGTATGAGAGCATGCGTATCAGATGACTTAAACGATGCAGGCAAATAATCATCACGATTAAACATTCTGCCAATAAAAACTCCGTGCTTATTACAAAGCGGCAAAATTTTATCAGTAACAGAGAGATCATCTTTTTTATGACCTGCATAGATAATGCCATTATGACACGTCATAGTATATAACGTATCTTCTATTGCAGTTGCATGCGCTATAGCACTCAGTCGTTTTGCGAGTGATGATTGTGTAATATTTCCAAATGCGCCCAATAAAAATGGCATAGCATATACCTTTTATGAGTAGGGTTCTTTAAAAATAACGCTGAGTACCTCTGCGACCATTGGATCATCATGAATTACATTCTGCGCGCATTCAGCCCACGCATGCGCATAAAATGGATTGGTTTGCACGCCGATGACTAAATTGCAGCGCCAATTTCTTTTTAAGCCAAGTAATACAAAGGTCGCAGCCCATGCTAAACAATAGGTTTTTTTTGGATATAATATGGTTGCAGCGTCAACAGTAGCAGATAACTGTGCTATTTGCTCATTAGTTGGGGTAGACGCAGGATTATTTGGGGCGTTATTCTTTATCAAATGAATTAAACCTATAGTGCCATTTTTTTTCATCATTTTATGAACTTTGCTGAGCATCAAAAAAGCCTTAAAAATTTCAGCATACGATGTTTGGGAAAAAGGTTTCCAAGAAGTTTTAGTATCCCATCGATATTCAATTAAGCCACCGCTTTTGATAGGTTTTGATAATTTTGTTGGTTGTAAGCCAGGTATAATTAACTTTTTCTCAATGAAATATAATATCCATTCCTGGTATTTATTATTTTCGAGTTCAGTATCTAAAAAATAGATGCCATCATCATGTCTTTTAAATGTATTCTCCAATATACATTGAAAATAATGTGCTGATTCATTAATAAGACTCAAATATTTATTTGATTGACCATCAAGGATGATAATAGAATTATCGTAGCGTGCGGCATAAATATTTGGTGCTAATTGAAAGTGCGAAGTCAAATACATTATTTAAAGAACCTAACATAATAGATGTATTTTTTTTATAATTGCAGAGATTATACCTGAAAAAAGCATCTCGATCAATCTGTGTTCCAAATAAATTAATAGGCATGTTAAGGTTGTTTTTAAAAAAATATTTTGTAGAAAATTGTTACAAATTATTTTGTAGATTATTTGTTTTTACTGCGTACTTTTTCATGATATTCAGTTCTGATTTTACGTATATTTATCGGTCCTAATTGCCATTTTTCGTAAACGAATCAACTGTTTGTTGTGCAATTTTTTCATTTTTTTATCTGCCGAAAAAATAAGATACATTGATTTATGTTATTCGATTTTGCCTTGCATAATTCGTTTTTGCTGGGTCTGCTAACAAGTTGAACACGCTGATAGTTTTTTGAGTTTTGTCGCATTTGAAAATACTCGAACGTACAGTTGAATGCCTCGCCCATTTTGGTCTTAATATTCCCTGGTATATTGCATTAAAAAAAATAAGCAAGGAGAAGCCAATTTCTCAACTTCTTAAGCATCAAAAACTATCGTGGGTTTCTTTAAGCGCCAATGGACTTAATCTGCTCACCAAAACAGAAAAGAGTGATCTATTTCTATGGAGCATTGAGCACTTAGTTTCGGATGCGGCTATAAGCAAAATTGATGATAATGATTACGTTAATGACGTATGCAAACAGCATCAGCAATATATAGATCTGATAAACCAACGTGAGAATTAATTAAATCATTGCAAAAACACGAGCTGGCGCGCCATGAGCATCTATTTTTAGAGGAATAGCGTATAACGTTATGTTTTTTTGCGTTACGAGCTGATCAAGGTTAGTAAGATTTTCAATAATAAGAATATCATTGCCCAATAATAATGTATGGATAGCATAAGGAGCTTGGTCAACGCTGGGAAAATCAATACCAACCATCTTTACCTGTTTATCAATTAAATAGCGAGCGCATTCGGGTGTAATTACCGGATGACCGGTAAAATAGTTGGGTGTATAAAAGTTTTTATCAAAGCCGGTGTAGAACAATACGATATCATTTTTTTCAATAATTATATTTTCTAAGAGTGATACACCAATAGACGATTTGTTGGTAGCGTTGATAACAACGGCATTGCCAATAAATGCTGAAAGCGGGAAATCAATGATACTTTTTCCGTGCAGTATAAAATGACCTGGTGCATCAATGTGCGTGCCAATATGCATGCTACAACTAATATTGTGGTTGGAAACGCCATCTTTTTCGACAGTAACTGTCGGCTGCAACGAAAGGGGAATATCAAGCGGATGAGTGGGCATTTTGCTATCAATGGTCCATGTTAGATCTATTAATTTCATAGATGCTTTCACCTATTTTTTTGTAAAATGTGTTTCAACGCTAAAAGAACTTTCATATCAATTATAAATAACTTATCGTAAGGTGCATAATTTTTGCCCCATCTGGTATCCACAAAGGTCATTCCTTCGAAAATTCGTGGCTCTTTGTAGCGTGGTATGCAATGAACATGAATTTTGGGTGAAACGTTGCTCATAGCGGCATAATTCATTTTATCTTTTTTTCTTTCTCCCCTACATAAGTAGACTCGTTTAAGCTACCAATATTTTAAATAAATTTCAAATTGACAATCACCGACTCGCGTGTTATTTTTTCTATATGTATTGTACGTTTCATAAGACAATTATTAAATAGGTACCTATAATGAAATTTAATTATATATTCGTCGTATATTTATTTTCAATAAGCTTTTCGTATGGGATGGATCCAGAAGTTAGATTAAAACAGTATGATAAAGCTGCATTGGCAGCTTACGCATGCGATTCGTATGGGTTGTTCAAACAAATTACAAAGCATCGGTTAGATGTGAATCAACTCAATTTCCTGCAAAATAAAAAGGATTCGCCCTATACGCTTATGCATATGGCAGTAGCATGTTCGGATCCAAAAATAGCTATTGATATTACGGAAAAAATGGTTAAAGACCATAAGGGATCACTGCAAGTATGTTCAAATACGCTACCGGAGAGTCCTATTCATACCGCAGTCGCTGAAGGAAAATTAGAAAAAGTTTATGAGCTTGGACGTCGACTTATTCCAGAAAATAGATCTGCATTTCTTTCATATACTCAAGATCAATATGAAGCAACGCCAGCTCGTATAGCAGTAATGAAATGTGATGAGGAAATGTTGGCGGTTTTAAAAATAGTAGGATACCCTTTTTCTCAGGATACAAGCCTTTCGAAGAGTTTTGTCGGCCAAGGTTGCGTAAAAAGTACAACTCATTTTTTAAATCGTTTAATCGCTCACAAAGAAGAAGATTATGTAGCTGGAGTTCAAAAAATTTTAACAAAAGAAAGAGCTTTTCAAGAAGGTGTTCGTACGCGCATTGAGCAATTTCTAAAAAATGAAGGATTGCATAATATAGCGGTGGTGCTAAAAGATGATAACCATGATCCGGCAACACACAATAAAAGAGTTATCAAAGTTGATCCATATGTTTTCAATAATTATTCTATACCAGCGCAAGAAGCTATTATGCGGCATGAAGGAGTTCATTGTACTGAAAATCATAGTAAAGAACTGAAAGCGTGTAGGGCAAATAAGAAATGTGATCTATTTTCATTGCAGCGAAGAATGGAACTTGAAGCAGATATGGCTGCAATCAAAAAAAATCCACAAGGTTTTATACAATTGTGCAATGAATGGATACAGGAAGAAGCTCGCGGAGAAGTCATTGTAGATAAACATGACTTTCACGGTACTTTTCAAGAGCGAAAAAAAAGAGCCGAAGATTATATGAATAGTCAAAAATAAAAACAGTCAAAATTACAAGATTTTGATCATGATTGATAATGATTCTTATTAAAGCTATCGATAACAATAAAAATATCATGTGCCGCTTTAGATCGATCTTGGTAATTTTGAACATAATTTTCTTTTGTGTTAGTTGCATTAAGAATCATTGATGATCCGAGCATTACTGGTAAAGCCTTAATTACCGACTCCGTATCACGAGTAGTGTTGATAGGAAAAAGAAATGTTCCAATCACTATTGCCCAACCTAAAGCAATTTGCCAATTTTTTTCAGTACGCATTTTTTGTATTGCCGTAGGAGAGGTTTTTTGACGTTCGATATCCATCATTTCTTCGTACTGTTTTTGCGCGGTATAAGCTGCATTTAAAAATAAAGCTTTATTTTTGCCAATATTTGCTTCTATGGCTTTAGGAATGACATAAACTGATTTGTTGTGTTGAATGGTTTTTTTCATGGAATAGGGATTTATTATCCAAGAAATTCGTTGTATTACCATGTTAATGTTTAATTTTCTAATGCCGTCTACTAGTATTTTTCCATCATTGTTGAATTCTGAATACATGGTACGCAGATCAATTCGTTCTGAATTCATTGTATAAACAGTTGTACTTGCTAAGCATAAAATCGTTATAATTGTTTTTTTAAATTTCATTCTTTAATGACTTTTTTAATGATTTTAATATTTGTTTTTTTTCTTTTTTCAACTATTTCTTTTTTTTCTAACTCAGCTTCAATTTCTTCAATTGTAGGCAAACTGCTTTTCAGATTTTTTGGAAGTTTTTCAACAAGTTGCGTCTCATATCCAGCGACGCCAATAGGTTTGTTAATATCCCGCAAAGCATATTCCGCGATAAAATTATTTTTAGATCTACATAACAATAGCCCAATTGTTGGTTGATCG
>JANWKD010000008.1 GCA_025451595.1 Candidatus Babeliales bacterium
AATCTCGAATAGGAGTACCATCCTTTGTCTCATAATCGTTGCCAAATACCGTAAAAGGCGCTTGCTCTCTAACCGACTGGAATAAAAGAGGAATAATATGCGTTTCTGGTTGATGTTGCTCACCAAGACCAAATTCTGGTAATGCGCCTGCTGCATTGAAATAACGTAACGCAACATATTGCAATCCATATGACGTATGAAAATCATGCAACATATGTTCAATAATATGTTTTGTTTTACCATAGGGATTGATTGGCCTTTGAGGATGATTTTCGTCCATAGGGCTATATTGCGGATTGCCATAAATAGCGCACGTTGAAGAAAAAATAAATTTATTGACGTGATACGCAAGCATAGTTTGAATTAATTTAAGCGTATTGACCACATTGTTTTCATAGAAAATAAAAGGATCTTTTACTGATAACCCTACTTCTATAGAGCCCGCACAATGAACAACTGCGTGTATGCAATAGTGTTTAAAAATTTGTTCTAATACTTTTTGATTGGCAATATCTTCTTGAATAACGCGCGCCCAAGAAGGATAAAAAGGTTGTTGATGATCGTACCGATCGATAATGATGACTTGATACCCTTGTTGCATACATGCATAGGCAATATGAGATCCGATATAACCAGCGCCACCGGTGATTAATATGGTTTGTTTCGATTGATTCATAGCTACTTTTCCTTAAATAAAAACATTAAAATGTTTTTATTTAAAGCTTAGAAAGATATACCATCTTATGCAAATAAATTGATCAAAAAAAAGACCCGGAGAATCTCCGAGTCTTTAGTAGTAGACTAGATTTGTTGTGCACTAATTAATCTTCTAGAATTAATGGCGGTGGCAATTCAGCGGGATTTTCTCCACTTTCTTCACCTTTTTGTGTCTTATTATAATTCATAGCTTTATTAAATTGCTGAATCATATAATCCACTGTTTGCATATCTGGAGCTGCTTTTACCGCATTACCAAGAGCTTTAATTGCATCATTCATTGCTTTTTGCACATCTCCAGTAATTGAAGCAGGTTTTTCAATTTCTAGTTTTAACGGCGGTGGTAATTGCATTCCTGCTCCACCAGTTGCTCCACCCGTTACTGCGCCAGTTTTTTGTAGATTATCTCTGAGTGCCATTATTTCTTTTACAAGATTGTAATAATCAGCATTTTCAGTATAACCTGCCTGACCGATTTTATCGATCAAATTATTAAGAGAATAAACAGCACCTTTTATGTCTTTTGCTCTGCTAATAGCTAATGCTGCTGAAGCCATCCAGGAATTATTGTCAGCTTGCGTAAGCTGTTTCCCACCTATTGCAGGTCCACCAGTTTTTGGACCAGTCGCTGGTGGTGGAGTGACTCCGCCTGCAGGAGGCTGAGCCGAAGTTCCAGGTCTCGTGCTTGGGTATTGACGACCAAACACGGTATAGTATGCTCTTTTTGCTTGATTGTAATTATCACTATTACTTCTTGCTTGATTTGCAACATCCCATGCTTGCGCAGGAGTTTTGCCTTGCATTTGTCTAACATAGTCTGACCGACCGCGCAATTGCGCAAGACCTTGCATGCTTATGACAAAGATGCTTAAGCAAAGGGCCTTAAAAAATATTTTGGATATCATAATAACTCCATTTTATATTAGAAGGAGAATCCAAATTTACCCCAAGCAAGCCAACGATTCAATGCCGTATTGAAGGTAGAGAACTCATAAGAGCCGCCCACACCTACAAATACTGGCCAACACCAGTCCCAATGATACCCAAGAGAACCGTATACAATATGGGTCATGCAAGCAGGATGCGCAACTGAATTGTAATCAATATCATTAAGGCCGATTAAACAACCAGCGGTTTCTGCATCAGTAAACGTAACATTAGCAGCTGGATCTACAACTGCGATACCGTTAACAAGATCAACTAACCCTGTAGCAACACCGGTCGCATTAACTGCTGCAATTGCCAACCCTGGTTCTAATTCGCTTCTGAGTCTTGCAGTTTCACCTTGACGAGCCCAGAAGTTGTAACCAATTTCACCTTCAAATGCACAATGGTTGTAAACTAAGCCCAAGTTGAAGCTATGTTGGAAGTGAGGTTTAATACGGAAATCTCTCGTGAAATGATTGATACCCCAGTCAGCAACACCCGCTGCAGCATTGTCTGCGCTTGTGTATACTAACATGTAACGGCTCCAAGGACGATTTTTCAAGTCAAAGGAACGTGTTTCAGTTCTTGGGAATAGGTAACGGCTGTTAACTTCTAACTCAAAACGAAGTGCGTTATTGCTGCATCCGGACCATACTTCAAAGCCCCAAAGACCGCCAGTTAAAATACCAAAGTGCTTGTTGTTACCAACAATCGCTTCGAATACCCACTCACCTTTTGGTCTGTTACCCGTTGGGAATACCCCACCAATGTATCCAGAAAGATGATGTGTTTCACAATTTACATAGTCATAACCAAGTTTTAACTCAATATCAGCAACGCCGGTATGTTTGCGTTTTCCGCAAATTTTACCAAAAGCCATTACGCCTGCGCCAGTAACATCAGAGCAAGTAACTGCTGTACCACCCGCAAAACTTACAAGCGGTTGAGTGCCACAGAACGCTTGCGTCATATTTGCATTGGCGTTACCGCATGGCGTACCATCGGTTGTTGCGTCAACTTCAAGAAAACGCATATCGTTTACTACATGTTCCACTGGGAAGGAAATATCAAACCACCATTTTCTTTCACAGCAGTCGTTCCACCAGCCAAGATATTGATTCCATTCAAATCCAGCTCCATAAACCGTTTGTTTTGGACGGAAGCTGATCGTACTGGAGAATGCAACTGGTGTGGATCCGGTCAGTCTTAAAATATTGAAGTTCGCTGGGTTGATAGCGCGATCACAATTTAAACCAGTTACTCCCGTTGTTGCGCTATTTACCAATAATACGTTGCTATCGGTTGGTGCAAAATATCGGCCAAGTTTTTTAGAATCAGTAGATTGTCCACCAAATCCTGCAACTTGGAATGCGCCACCCCATCCACATTCACGAGCTAAAGCGAGATCGCCCATACGGAACATGGTGATTTTTTCTGGCATAGGTGATTGCCACTGAGGACGAACTGAGAAAAAGGTATGTCCGTAGACATTATTTGCTTGTGCATTTGGCGCTACACAAGCTCCAAGCATTAGTAATGAAACTTTGAGGTGTTTCCTCATGGGTAACTCCTTTTTTTGGAACACTTGTAATGCTCAATACTATTTTTTTGAGTTTACAAGTTTAATTACTACAAACTTTTTTACTAGAATTATGCGTTAACACGGTGTATTTATTCGTTCAGGCATACAAACAAGAACGATTTATCTCATAGGCAGCTCCTTCTTTTTGTATGGTTATCATTTAGTTATTGGAGTTTTAACATGTAGATGCTCGTAAAGTCAATGTTTTTAGAAAATTTTTTTTTGAATCTTTTTATTGTATACTATTTTTACAAAGATTCTAACCATATATTTTCTTTTTAAATAAAGGCTATTCATGATTTCTCGTATAAAAGGTACGCATGATCTACTCGATGTAAAACTTTTTAATCTTATTGTTGATCAAGCAAAGCATCTGCTGCAAAATTACCATTTTTCAGAAATCATTACGCCGATACTAGAGCCTATTGAACTATATAAGCGCTCTTTGGGCCTTGAGACTGATATTGTTTCTAAAGAAATGTTTATCGTTTCATCAGAAAATGAAGAAACAATCTGCTTGCGGCCCGAAGCAACAGCAGCCACCATGCGAGCTTTTTTAGAACATTCTATTCAGTCAAACCCTTGGAAAGTATTCAGCTGTGGACCGTTATTTCGCCATGAACGACCACAAAAAGGTAGATACCGACAATTCAACCAAGTAAATATCGAAATTATTAATTCATCGGCGATTGCGCATGATATACAGCTAATAACAATGCTGGAACGCTTTTTTGGACAAATTTTAAAACGAGACTCATTTGCTTTAGCTCTTAACTTTTTAGGATGCTATAACGATCGACAAAGTTTTAAAGGTATTTTGCAGAATTTTTTGATCTCAATACAGGATCAATTATGTTCTCAATGCCTCATTCGCAAAGAAAAAAATATTATGCGCGTGTTTGATTGCAAAAATCAAACATGTCAGGCTTTATACGCACAAGCACCTCAAATTGCACAACACGTATGCGCTTCCTGTGCATTAGAATGGCAACAGCTACAAGAACAGTTATCATTACTATCGGTGTCATTTAACTACAAACCGCAACTGGTACGCGGTTTAGATTATTATGATAAAACGGTGTTTGAATTCATCAGCGACAATTTAGGAGCACAAACGGCGTTTTGTGGGGGTGGCCGCTACGATGCATTGCCGCAGCAGTTGGGATCTGACCAACAGGTGCCGAGCGTAGGTGCCGCGTTTGGTGTTGAACGACTCATGCTTCTGCTCGAGCCGCATCTTAATCAATTGACCTTTCCCGTGCAACCAGCATTACATGTTATAATTCCTTTTACGCAAGAACAGCAACGTTTAGCACTACTTCTTGCGGACGAAATGCATGCAGCTAATCTTTGCACTGACGTATTTGTAGAAGGTGATTCAGTCAAAAGTATGCTGCGCAAAGCAAACAAAATGGGCGCTCGTTTTGCCCTACTGCTTGGACCTGATGAACATACGGCACGAGAAGTTATGGTAAAAGATATGGTTGACGGCACCCAAGAAACCATTCACCAAGCTGACTTAGTAATGTTTTTGAAAAGCAAGAATTAAGAAACATCCCTCGATACAATTTCCTTCTGAAATCACTCGGGATGAGCGATTAGATCGCGTTATCTTTAATAGTATAATGAATTTAAATTATTAACCAAATAGACGCGAGAGTGAAAGCTTCGATAGAAGGAACGGAGTCGGAAAGTGGGTCATGGCAACACGCCAGCCATTTTCATAATAAGATCGATTTCTGCTTTTCGCGTCTGATAAGGGCCCGGGCAATGAATATCAATATAGTTGCCGGCAATCTCGTTTAGTTTGTAAATCCATTTTGTTTTATCAAGTCTTTTGATGTTATTATGATTTAATCGTTTACAATGAGTTTTATATCGGGGCCATTTCATTAGATACTCATAAAACATACGTTCATCCGTGATATAACCAAGATTTTTATGAGCCCATTGTCTGATACTATATGCAATATCATCGGCTGAATTAATTCCAAAAATTTCTTTAAATAGGTGTCCTTTTCCTGCGTTATAGCACATAGAAACTCGCTTCCATGCATCAGGAATAATGCGATAGACCAAAAAACAGTCTGATGGTATTGGTGCAGCAGATTTAACAAAATAATCTCTATCCACCGGTATCATATCTATATCCGATATAATGCAAATATCATCTTCAAATAATGCTGGGGCAAGCAAGCGAATAACTTGTGCTTGTAACGATGTGGGAATTCCTGGAATAGGTTCAAATCGAATAACGTCTCCTACTGTTTCATCAACTACTACCTCTGGTCCTGCAATCAGAATGAGTGTCGGTTGTATTGCCATTTTTTTCCATGCATGGGCAACTAAGGGCCAAAATTCTAGATAGTTTGGATTTGCATCAGAAGAGACAATCGCTCGTTGAATGATGAATGCTACATTATGAGTAAAAAATAAAAATATGCTGGCTATCATTACTATTAATCGCACGGCTTATATCCCAAAAAAAAGTTGTAACTGATTTTTAAATATAAAAAAGAATAATGCAACCGGAATGATACTGTCAAATCTATCGAGTAATCCACCATGACCAGGCAAAAGAGTTCCACTATCTTTAATGCCTGCTCTTCTTTTTAACCACGATTCAAAAAGATCACCAAGCGTTGCAATACAAGAGACAGCCGTGGTTATCATGAGTACCGAATATAGTAAGGATAAAGAAATAACAAGGCGTGGATTTAATAAACAAAGTATCGTTAAAATCATAATACTACAATAAAGCATACCCCCAAAAAAGCCTTCCCAAGTTTTTTTTGGACTAATTGCTTTACACAAAAAATGTTTGCCATAATTCTTGCCAATTAGATATGCACCCGTATCATGAGCAAAGACGCATAAGAATAGCGTTAATAACAAAAATCGTGTTGAGTCAGTACTATTAAAGGATATCATACAATAAAATGGCAGCAGAACGTATAAAAAGCACATTACCATAAAATAAGATTTATTTATTACTAACGCGGGCAATTCAAAAAGAATAATAGAAGCAGCAATTGCTCCAAGAAAAACTGAAATCAAATATGAAGGAAGCAGGAAAAAAAGTGCCATTACTATACCCAATAAGATTGCTCCTGTAGTAATTCTATCAATTAAAAAATCTTGCTTTGAACTAAAAGCATTCATTAATTTCTTTCGATAAAAGCATTCGGGTAATAATCCAAACTCAATTCTGTTCCTGCTTTAGTCACTATAGCAATATCAAATCGATATACAATATTATGACCATAAGAATGCCGCGCAATAAACGTTTTTGCAACTTTAATAATTTTACGTTGTTTTGAAGGAACTATCACTTCTGAGACATTAAAATAAAGATTCGTACGATATTTTACTTCAATAAAGGAAATGACGTTATCTTTTTTGGCAATAATATCGATTTCGCCATATCGCTGACGATAATTTTGCGCTACTATTGAAAATCCTTGTTGCAATAACCAGGTAACGACATACTCTTCAGCTTTTTTACCAGAATGCGTTAATGAATTAAAAGAGGGTAACATATGTTTTTTTTGCTTGCGCTACTATCGAAGATTTTGTTTGTGGAAATTTTTCGATTAATTCAGCTTCTTTTAATGCAACAAGTGCGGTATCTTTTTGTAATTTTGCAAGTTCAATCTCTGCAACCAATATTGTCTGCTCTTGCTCTATTAATCGTTTGTCAAACTTGGTTTTAATAGCGTCTAATCGCTTTTGTGCAGCTTTATAATTTCCTTTATTAATATAGAAATCAAAAATTGATAACTCATGCTCAAATAACCGATTATAACAATGTTTTTCTATTGATTGCACGTCAGTGATATATTGTTTATACACTTCTGAATGGCTTAAATATCGTTGAGTAAGTACGAGTGTTTCTTGCGTTATTGTCTGATCTCGATCACAGGAGAGTATATCGTAGTAACGACATAAAATCTCTTTGTATAGTGCATATTCGGTATGAGGACTATTAGGATATAAGGCAACAAACTCCTTATACAATTTTTCAGCTTGCTCTAATTTACCAAGATCAAAATACAAATCGGCAATCTCTATCCGCAATTTTTCTAACCTTATCTGATCATTGCATAAGGGTATCATATGCTGTACTGCTTTGACCGCGATTTCTTTATTCTCGGTAGCTTTTGTATAATCAAGAATGCGCTGAAGTTCCATGAATGAAAGTTCATTGAATTTTCTTTTCATTTCAACAGGCGCTACCAAAGGTTCCTGACACATAGGTTCTTTGGTTCGATCGCATTGATCAGAGTCAAAGCGGACGGCGCAGGTTGCCCGTGTTGATTGGTCCGGAAATTTGCTTATATGGGCGTAATACGGCCTATGACGACAACCTGATAAAAAAAGAGTGATAATTATGCAGCAAAAGGCACTATATTTTTCGAACATACTAATCTCAAAAACCATCGTTGAATGAATGATTCGCTTATTATTCTAATAGTTAGATTAACCCATTATTCGACTACTGACAAGCAAAAGAAAATCTGATCTTGTCAAGACCATAAAAATATGATGTACACAGATAGTCTAGCTACAATGCTTAGAAATATGGTATGGTTAACAATATATATTTTTAGCTGAAATTGATTTTGACGAGGCTTTTTATGATTAAGACAGTGGGCGAAGTCCTTATCGAGCAAGGGAAACTTACCAAAGAACAGTGGCAAGAATGCTTATCCAATGCTTTGCAAACCGGGCAATCAGTTACTCATTGTCTCATTGACAAGAAATTTATTGTACCTGAAGATTTAGTGCATGCCTATGCAACACAACGATCCCTTAAATACATTGAAAAAATTACCGAAAAAATGGCCGATCCTGCTATTCTGGCAAAAATTCCATTGAAATTTTTACGCCAAAATGCGGTTATGCCGGTGATTCTTGATGATCGTATTACACTTCTTACGGCAGATCCTTCAGAGTATCAACCGCTTGATGAGTTATCAATGTTGCTAGGAGGAGACACCGACATTGCGGTAGCTACGGCGCAAACCATCATTGATGGTATCAATCGGTTTTATCCCCTTGAAGGGACAAAGCAGATGATTGAAGAGCTTGAAGAAGAAAAAAATATTCCTGAAGCTATGGAATTTGAAGAGATCGAGGAAAAAGATATTCTTGCAATGGCCACGGAAGCGCCGATCATTAAATTAGTGAATCATATCTTTGTCCAAGCAGTCAAGCGCGGCGCATCAGATATTCATATTGAACCATATGAAAAAGAAATACGCATTCGCTATCGCATTGATGGTATTATGTATCCTTCGTTTACACCACCCAAACGCTTGCAAGCAGCACTAGCTTCTCGTATAAAAATTATGGCTAATTTAAATATTGCTGAGAAACGTATTCCTCAAGACGGTCGTATTCAAATAAAAGTTGCTGATAAAGCGATTGATATTCGTGTATCGGTGTTACCAATTTCTTTTGGGGAACGTATTGTAATGCGATTGCTTGATAAAACGAAGACATTCGTAACGTTAGATCGTCTTGGATTTGGCAAACATGATTATGAGGTAATAAAAAGAAGTATAATGAAACCAAATGGTATCATTATGGTATCTGGTCCTACCGGATCTGGTAAAACTTCCACCTTATATTCGATTTTAAGCGAATTAAACACGCCAGAAGTAAATATTATTACCGTGGAAGACCCAGTAGAGTATCAAATGGCTGGTATTGCGCAGGTGCAGGTTAAGGAAAAAATAGGTCTTACGTTTGCCGCTGCATTGCGTTCTATCTTGCGTCAAGACCCGGATATTATTATGATCGGTGAAACTCGAGATCAAGAAACCGCCCAGATTGCAATTCAGGCAGCCCTGACGGGTCACTTAGTGTTGACAACTATTCATACCAATAGTGCGCC
The DNA here is from genome assembly GCA_025451595.1 of Candidatus Babeliales bacterium. Taxonomy (GTDB): domain Bacteria; phylum Babelota; class Babeliae; order Babelales; family JANWKD01; genus JANWKD01. The sequence goes on from JANWKD010000008.1 coordinate 9,126, forward strand.
TGCAACAATAACTCGTTTACTTGATATGGGGATTGAGCCATTTTTAATCGCGTCATCAGTGGTTGCAATTTTAGCTCAACGTTTAGTACGTCGTTTATGCGAAAAATGCAAACAATCATACCATCCAAGCGCAGAATTGTTACGCAGCATTGGGTTATCTCCAGAGCAAGCACAAAAGATTATCTTTTATAAAGCAGTCGGCTGTGAAGAATGCAATAATACGGGCTACAAGGGAAGATTGGCGGTCTTTGAAGTGATGGAAATGAGCAATGAAATAGCGCGCCTTACGGTAGAAAAAGCAGATATGTCCGTTATCCGCAAACAGGCAGTTGCTGATGGTATGACATTACTCATTCAAGATGGTATTGAGAAAATAGAAAAAGGACTCACAACCATTGAAGAAGTTGTACGGGTGGCAACCGTTGGTGAAGATCAACTTGAATAATAAGAATTCTAAACAAAATAGCATCCCCAAAGAAATGAAATTTTTTGGGGATAAAAAAAACGCTGGCTTCAGTCTCCTGCAAGTAATAATAACGCTGGCATTAGTGACCATTACGCTTGGATTGTCTATTCCTTACTTTTCATTTTTACAAAGATCGATTGTGCGTTCTGAAATTGAAAAAATGCATTCAATGTTTATTTATATGCAGCACATGGCTATTGCGACTCAACAAGACCAAAAAATAGAATTTGACACCGACCGACAGGTATATTATTGCAATAAACAGCAAGTATCATTGCCGCATGGTGTCACCTTTGGTGTAATACCAGGCGTGCTTGGCCCGCCATCAAGTCCTCAGGAGTTGATCACAAAGCCGATAACTTTTTTGAACAATACCATTATCTTTCGCGCACAAGGGACTATGCAGGCTGGCACCGTTTATTTAATCGATCGCAATAAAAAATATTTATACGCGCTCACGACGCCAGTTTCTCATATTTCATACATTCGTCGCTATAAATATGATCGAGAGTGGATTTCAATTTAAACGGATATTCGATTCAAATAAGCGTCTGGGCACCATGTTTTCTAAGTGAAAAGATTGTCGATAAACAAAAGGCCCGGATAGAATCCGAGCCTCTAAGATCGATCAATGTTATATTATCGACGTTCTAAAATCAAACGTTGTTCAAGTTCGCGTAATTCTCGTTTCCTTTTTTTTCGTTCACGCTTTTGCTCCTTCTCCAATTCCCGTTGTTTTTCTTCTAAGCGTTTTTCACGTATTTCTAACCGATATTCAGCTAAAATTTCTACATCTGATTGTATTTTACGCAAGATATCGAGTAATCGTGCTTGCTTGTAGCTGATTTCTTCGAGCTCAATAACTAATTGTTCAAGATGGTTGCGTTCAGCATAATTGTGATATTGCGTATGCAACCTGTTCTTTATCTTTGCAATACGGCCGTTCACAGCTTGATAACTATTTGCCAATGATCTGACATTAGTATCTACATTCAACTTATAATCAATAAATTGATAATGAATAGTTGGGCAACAATTATGGAAATAACTGGAATGATCCTTCGTTTGCAGAATAATTCTTTTGAGTCGATGCTCTTTATCGTAGGCATAATAACTATCAATTTGGTACATATCAATTGCATCGTGATAATAGTTTGAAAGATTTCTATGTATCTCTTGCGCTTCACTCAACACTTGCTCATCGCTTTGGCTGCAAAGAGCATAAATACCTGCAGTTGCCAACCCTACCCCTGCTCCGACTAGGCAGGCACCGGCAATAGTACTTGCTACGCTTTTAATAGTATCAAAACTGGCATTGAAGGAAAAACTAGCTTGCATTTTAGGCAAAATGGGAGCTGCTACAGTCAGAGGTATGATAAGAAGCGTTAAAAAGGTACGTTTTGTATGGGATACGATAGACATGAAAATTCCTTTCATGAAATAAGTTTGAAAATGTTTTTACTACATTACTATTCTTAATTGTAAAAAATCATATTTTTTTGTCAATTGCCCTAACAGCACGATATTGCTTTAATTTAAGATAGAATATTTTATCGCAAATGACCTCCTATTTAATCTCATAAATCAGGTGGCATTTCTCTGATTATCTCTTATATTTAATAAATTTATTATGATAAAGTTGGAATGAATAACCAAAAGGGATATTATGAGGATAATTTTATTTGTATTATTGAACGCACCGTTGACAATTTGTTCTGTATCTCGATCATATATTGATTTTGCCAAATCGATATTGCTGCAAGAAACTGTTATTGATAAAATTTTTTTTGTACCAGGAAATCAGCGTCCAAAGCAGTTATTACTAGGACTTATACAAAGCGAGAAATCTCACATAAGCGCTGCGTTGTTTCGATTTACCGATAAAGATATTGCTCAAGCTCTCGTGAACGCCGCTGAGCGTGGCGTTCATGTTGATTTGATTGTGGATCAAGGTTGTTTTACTGGTAACCAAAAAATTGCACACATTGTCGCCGGAAAAATACCCGTGTACGTCTACTCCCATCCTTTCTCTATCATGCATCACAAAATGTTCCTATTTGAAAATGCCTTGGAAGGCAAGCATATCGTATGGCATGGTTCTGCCAATGCCACGACATCAGGACTTTTGAAAAATGAAGAATGTATTTCAATTCGCGAAGGAACTTCACTATACCAACTATTTTTTGAACAATTTGAAGGATTAAAAAATAGAATCATGCAGAACGTGCAAAAAATTAAAAAATATGAACATCTTTGTTATTTAGTTCGATGGATGAACGCAAAAACAAGTAAATAGCATAAGAAAAATAACTTATTTCAAAAAAATCTACTTCGCTCGTATGCGTATACTATTATTGCAAAAAAAATAGGTTGGCGAAGTAGATCAAGGAATTAGAGTATTCTTTTTTAAAGAGCTTCACTACTACAATTCCTTCTTAGCTTGGCTTCAGGCTATTCATCTTTTAAAAAAAATCAAGTTTTTTAAATTGAACCATTTTTGCAGGATTGAGCTCTCAATTGTTCTAGAGCTGCTTGGAAATCAAGAGGAGGTTGGATATGAAATTCAAATGGGTTATTTACGAAGGTGAATGCAAGAGAATATGCATGGAGAGCCTGTCTTTTGAGGTAAGAAAATTTTACACCATATAATTGATCACCAAGAAGTGGGTGA
>JANWKD010000009.1 GCA_025451595.1 Candidatus Babeliales bacterium
AATAGGACAAAATGCAGGAATAAAGAAATGATTTGCCGCTTGCAGCGCGCCCGCAAGCAGTGCGCTTGAAGAGAGAAAAAGAATAAATGCAATTAAAATTCGTAAATAGTTGGCAGCATATGCAGCTTGTGCTGCCGGTTGAGAGCACACATACCAAGCGGGAAAAATGGTTTTAGATAAATATTCAATGGTTCCATGAATGGTCGAGGTAAACTGCACATCTTTGCATAAATGCCATCCAGGTGCAATAAAACGAATAACCAGTTCGGCTTTCCAGAATATGAATAAACAAAGACCGATTAATACTCCTTCAAAAAGCAAAAATGATAAGCTCATTAAACGATTTACTGCCGTTTTATCTCGTTTTGAAATAGCGACAATAGTTGGGATAAATGAAGCACTTAATGCACCTTCAGCAAATATTTTGCGCATTGAATTAGGAATCTTAAATGCGGTAAAAAAAGCATCAGAGAGTACTCCCGGTGCCAAATAACGCGTCATTAACATTTCTCGCGCAAGGCCTAAAAAGCGGCTCATCAACGTAGAGCCACCAATCTGTAACATTTTTGTACTAAAGTTTTTTTTGTTTATCACGGTGCCCTCATTTTTAATAATTTTTTAGTTAATTGGAATTAATTGACCATCATATATTCGAAATTTATATTGCATTCGCTCTGCTACTTGCATATCATGCGTACTGATAATTAAACACATATTCCATTGCTGCTTACATTCAAGAAATAAATCAATAACTGATTGCACATGCGCTTCGTCAAGATTTGCAGTTGGTTCATCGGCAATTAAAAAAAGAGGCTCATTAAAAATAGCTCGTATTATAGCAACACGTTGCTGTTGCCCACCCGAAAGGCGCGATGGTTTACTATCTTTTTTTTCATACAGGCCAAGACGCTTAAGTAATAGTTCAGCTTTTTGATATTGTTGCAAAGCAGGCTTTTTTGCAATAAGACCTTTCAGTACAATGTTTTCAATAACGGTTAATTCGTTCATTAAATAAGGTTGTTGGAAAACTAATCCATAATATTTGTTAAGATACTGAGCTCGTTGCTCTGAAGACAATTTATTTAAATTACTACTTGTCCCGTCTGGTAACGAAATTATTATATTTCCTGTCGTTGGCGTATCAAGGCCCGAAATAATATGTAATAACGTTGACTTACCAGAACCAGAGACACCGGTAATAGCATAACTAGAATTTTCTACAAAATTGGCGGATATATCCTTTAAAACCTCAATTTGGGTGCCGCCTTGTTTATAGACTTTTTGTATAGCACGCAGCTCAATTGAACAAAGACTCATCTTAAGCGATCCTTTAATTATATTTTCAATAATCCGCTTCATTAGTATAGATATTTATTTATTGTCTGAGAATTCTTGTTTTTATTAAATTTATTCTTTTAAACTGAATGCAGGGAATTTGTATAAAAACACCCAATATAATTATTTCTTTAAGGTGTTTTAATTTTTCAAAGGGGGAGTGCTCATGAAGTCGTTATCATCTAAAACAGTTCAAGAAACTATCCCGGAAATACTCCCAGTCATACCAACCATGGATGTTGTTGTATTTCCGCATATGATTGTGCCTTTATTAGTTCTTGATGAACGAATTATCAAGGGAATTCATAAAGCATTAGAAGAATCAAAATTGGTTATGTTACTTGCTGCAAAAAAGCAAGCACATGATCATCAAGCAATTGGAACCAATGATTTATACGAAATTGGTACTGTTGCTTCCGTAATGCGTTTAATAAAAATTCCGGAAGGCGGCATAAAAATTTTAGTACAAGGTGTTTGTAAAGCGGGCGTTAAAGAAATTATTGCAACCGAAGAGGCATTAAATGTTGTCATCAATCCTATGTTCGCTCAAGTCGATGGTCAGGATCAGGAAATTGCGGCACAAATAAAAAATATTAAAGAATTAGCTGAAAAAACGGCCAACGCAGGTCAATCGTTTAGCCCTGATTTTCACATTATCTTGTCAAAAATGCATGATCCTCAAAAAATTGCTGATTTTATCCTTTCTCATTTAAATCTTTCTGTTGACGATGCTCAAACATTACTTGAGCGAGATACGTTAAGAGAGTTTTTAGAGGGAATTTATATTTTACTTTCGCGCGAGTTCGAAGTTGCAGAAGTTCAAGAACGTATAAAAAATAGGGCACGCGATTCGATGAATAAATCACAAAAAGAGTTTTATTTACGAGAGCAGCTGAAAGCAATAAAAAAGGAACTCGGCGAGGATGATGCTGAAGATATTGAACTCATGCGTCTCAAATTAGAAGCATTAGAGGCGCCCAATGAGGTAAAAACAGAGGTTTCTCGACAAATAAATAGATTGGAGCGCACGGCTGCAGATTCAATGGAAGCTGCAGTAACTCGTAATTATCTTGATTGGATTTTTGGGTTGCCCTGGGGAAATCAAACCGAAGATAATTTGGATATTAAACACGCCAAACAAATTCTTGATGATGAGCACTTTGGTCTCGTTGATATTAAAGAGCGTATTCTTGATTTCATCTCAATAAAAAATCTAAAAAGAGACGGTTATACGCCGATTATTTGTTTTGCCGGCCCTCCGGGAACTGGTAAAACTTCGCTTGGTAAATCTATTGCACGCAGTCTTGGAAGAGAGTATTTTCGTGTTTCACTGGGTGGCGTAAAAGATGAGGCTGAAATTCGTGGCCACCGTAGAACATATGTGGGCGCTATGCCCGGACGCTTTATTCAGGGATTTAGAAAAGTCTCCACCTGTAATCCAGTGATTATTATTGATGAGCTTGATAAAATTGGTGCTGATTTTCGGGGAGATCCTTCTGCTGCAATGCTTGAAGTATTAGACCCGCAACAAAATAAAACATTCCATGATAATTATTTGGGCGTTCCGTATGATCTTTCAAACGTTCTTTTTATTGCGACTGCAAATAGTCTTGATACTATTTCAGAGCCATTAAAAGATCGCATGGAAATTATTCAACTTTCAGGATATACGCTCGATGAGAAATTGTACATTGCAAAAAAACATCTTATTGCTCGTGCAATAAAAGATTCAGGCTTAAACGATCAACATTTTACGCTTAATGATGACGTGTTAATTGACATTATCTCAACCTATACCCGAGAAGCAGGGGTGCGTCAGTTAGAACGTACTATTAAACGACTTTGTAGCAAAATGGCTCGTTCTCTTGTAGAGGATAATCTGTTGCTTTCTATTTCTAATAACAATCTTGATACGCTCCTTGGCCCACGCAAATTCATAGAAGAATATGAAGATCATGAAGATCAAATAGGTATCTCCAATGGCCTTGCATGGACAGCATACGGCGGAGAGATGATTAAGATCGAAGCTGTTATTATGCCAGGAAAAGGAAAACTTATTCTGACCGGGCAATTAGGCAACGTCATGAAAGAATCTGCGCAAGCGGCACTCAGTTACGCACGTGCACACGCGAAAGAGTTTAGCATTTCAGATAAATTGTTCACTCATTTTGATTTGCATATTCATGTTCCTGCGGGCGGTATTCCAAAAGATGGACCTTCGGCGGGTATAACTATGCTTTCATCAATCCTTTCTGCGTTAACCCAGCGGCCAATAAATACCGATTATGCAATGACAGGCGAGCTTAATTTACGTGGGTATGTAATGCCTATTGGAGGCGTTAAAGAAAAAATATTGATTGCGAAACGCCACAAAATACCTTGTGTTATTTTGCCTCAAAAAAATAAAAATGATTTAATTGGACTAGAAGATATTACAAAAGATATTAAAATTATTTTTGTAAGTCATGCAGATGAAGTATTAAAACATGTGTTATTAGGAACTGATAAGAAAGCATAAACAACAATGAATATACTGACCATCGGAGGAGCTACGCTTGATATCTTTATCAATATTGAAGAGAAACAGTCGCTCGAAATACATAAAGATCATCAAACAAAATCATATATCATGTTGCCCGATGATTCTAAAATTGAAGTAAGTAACGTGAACTATTCTACCGGAGGCGGCGCCACTAATTCTGCCGCCTCGTTTAGTCGGCTTGGTTTTTGCACTTCAATTATATGCAAAATTGGTAATGATTATGGGGGAAAATTAGTAAAACAAAAATTGGATGAAGAAAAAGTTACTACCAGTTCTATCATTATTGATGCGCAAGAAATGACAGGAACGTCCTATATTTTGCCTTCATTACAAGGAAACCGTACTATTTTGGCCTATCGTGGCTCAAACACTGCTATGAATAGGGAAGATATTTCATTTGATCAGTTTATTAATCAAGATTTATTTTATATTACTTCACTCAGTGGTCGTTCTTCACAGCTGTTAAGTCCAATAGCGCAAGAGGCTAAAAAATTACATAAATTAGTAGCAACAAATCCGGGCAGTAGTCAATTGGCTTCCGGTGCAACGGCATTGCGAGAAGCCTTACCTTACATAGACATACTGATTCTCAATAGTAGTGAGGCGCAACTATTTATGACTTCATTGATAGAAATGAACACAACGTTAAAAGAGATTATTTTACACCAAGAGCACTCAAAGATCGATCATCATATTCCGCAGTTACTTTCTAACACTATCGCATATGAAGATACCTTTTTTAATATTGCGTACTACTTTAAAGAAGTTCTATCTCGCGGCCCTCAAATTGTGGTAGTAACGAATGGAGCCGAAGGTGTGTATGTGGCAACCAAGGAAAAAATTTACTTTCATCCCAGTATTCAAACCAACGTGGTAAGTACGTTAGGGGCTGGGGACTCGTTCGGGTCTTGCTTTGTAGCTTCTTTAATAGAGAACTACTCAATCGAACAGGCGTTGTTACGTGGTATTTTGAATAGTCACTCAGTATTACAATCAGTTGATGCAAAAAGCGGTTTGCTGACAATTGAGCAATTGAATCAGCAAACCAAAAATATGCAGCCTGCTATTCAATATTTTGCTATAAATCTGTAGTAAAATATTCTTCATATTGAGAATGATTCTCCAAATTATGCTTGGTAAAATATTCCTGATTTTCGTAAGAACGATTACAATCTGAGCAATAAAAATGAATATCTTTATAATGATCATAAAGGGCACGTATATTATGAAATTGACAATCACATTTTAAGCAATAAGAGTGTTCTTTAATTTTATGCGCTCGGAGCCACTGATTCGTGAAAAATCTTGATTCGCATCCTTGGACGGGACAACGGTGCGTATCAAGCTTTTTTGAAGAAAAAACTTGAATAGGAGAGTACGAAGAATTCCCTTCTTCTTTATTGTATGTATGAAACGAAATTCTCTCTGCATTCGCTTGATCCATCTTGTACAAAATAGTCATTAGCTGCTTATCTACTTTTTCCATTGCATGAGCATTGAATATCAGACCTATTAATAAGAAGACGGAAGTTTGATTCATGGATACCCTTTTTATTTTTGGAACATATTAAAGTATGTTTTATTTGTTTTGTCAAAGAATAAAATAACATTTGTTTTTAAAAGCAGACAAAAACCCTTTACAATAGTAAGGCTTTACTTTAATTTTATTATTATAGCTAAAGCTATTTTTTGTAAGGATCATCTCAATGCCTGAAATAAATGCTCAATCTCAAATAAATAATAATCAAACAACTATCTTTGGAACCGTATTACGAGTAACGGGAACTATTATTGATGTTCAATTTCCTCAAGAAGCTACGCCGCAGATTTTGAATGAGCTGCATGTGCTCATCCCAACCAATGGGCAACATAATGAAAAAACCGCTAGTCTTGAAGTAGAGCAGCAGCTTGGTGATGGTATTGTTCGCTGTATTGCCCTACAAGATATATCAGGAATTTACCGTGGTTTAAATGTTATTGATACGGGCGGTCCTATCAAAGTTCCTGTAGGGCCAATGGTGCTTGGCAGAATTTTTGACGTTCTTGGTAATTCGATCGATGATAAAGGAAGCATTAACGTCACGCAACGTTGGCCAATTCATCGTGACCCGCCCCCTCTGGTAGAGCAAAAAATTGCGACTGAGATTCAAGAAACTGGTATAAAAGTAATTGATCTTTTGTGTCCGTACATGAAAGGTTCAAAAATTGGCTTATTTGGGGGTGCTGGCGTAGGAAAAACAATTTTAGTTATGGAGCTCATTCGCAACATTGCGCTTGAGCATGGAGGCGTATCGGTATTTACCGGCGTTGGAGAGCGTACCAGAGAAGGTAATGAACTTTGGCTTGAAATGAAACAGTCTGGTGTTCTTGATAAAACGACCTTGGTCTTTGGTCAAATGGGCGATATGCCGGGGGCTCGTTTTAGAGTTGGTCTTACAGGGCTGACTATGGCTGAATATTTCAGAGACGAAGAACATAAAGATGTTTTGTTATTTGTTGATAATATTTTCCGATTAGTCCAAGCCGGCTCCGAGGTATCTGCGTTGTTAGGCAGATTGCCTTCTGCAGTAGGATACCAACCAACGCTTGCCTCAGAAATGGGTGCATTTCAAGAACGCATTACCAACACCATTCACGGCGCTATTACTTCCATCCAAGCGGTATATGTTCCAGCGGATGATATTACTGACCCAGCGCCTGCAACAACGTTTATGCATTTGGATGCAAGTACCGTGCTTTCTCGTAAATTAGTGGAGCTGGGATTATACCCTGCAATTGATCCCTTACAATCTAATTCCAAAGCGTTGACCCCTCAGATTGTAGGCCCGTATCATTATCAAGTAGCTCGTAAAGTGCAAACTATAGTACAACGTTACAAAGAGTTACAAGACATTATCGCTATTTTAGGTATGGATGAACTTTCTGATGAAGATAAGTTAACTGTCCATCGTGCAAAAAAAATACAAAAATTCTTAACCCAACCACTTTTTGTTGCTGAGAATTTTAGTGGTATTGCGGGTCAATATGTTTCTCTGGAAAAAACTATTCATGATTTTGATGCGCTATTAAAAGGTCAATACGACCATCTGCCCGAGCAAGCTTTTTATATGGTAGGTACTCTAGAGCAAGCACAAGAAAAAGCGCTGAAACTGCAATCGTGATAATATGGAATTGATTATTGTAAGCCCTTTTGAAAAAAAAACTATTCAAATATCTTGGATTGAGGTCAATACGCCCGTGGGTAATTTTGTCTTGCAACGAGGACATGCGCCTATGATAGTATCTTTGAGCGCTGGTAAGGATATAATAATATGTCTTGCCAATGGCAAACATGAAACCATAACAGCACAACGAGGCGGATTGCTCGAAATTAATCGTATAGAAGCTCGATTGTTATTGCATGCGTAACGAAAGGAGATTGCTTGGTTCTATTATTTCTGGGTCATTGACCGAAGGCTTTTTAATGCGCATTAACCCAGATACAAACCTAGAAGAAATTAAAACGGGAAAGTTTGTTTCTATTGTAGGGTCTCAATATACTTTTTTTTCTCTCATTACTGATCTTAAATTAGAAGTCACCAACCCCGACATTTTACTATTTCCACCTAATAAACAAGAATCCTTATTGCTCAAACAGTTAAGTAAGCGAGATATTTATGCGCTGGCTACGCTTAAGCCTATGGTAATGCTTACTGCTCAAAATCAAGTGGTGCCAGTCAAGACTATTCCCCCGCATTTCTCGGGCGTTTATGAAGTCAATGAGCATGATGTTGCATTAATTTTTGGTGATGAGCATGAGCCAAGTAAGCGTTATTTTAACATTGGTTGTCCCATTGACATGAGTACACCGGTATGTCTTGATTTGGATCGATTAACAGAGAGAAGTAATGGTATTTTTGGAAAAACAGGTACTGGTAAAACGTTCTTGACTCGACTTGTGCTTGCCGGTCTTATAAAAAGCGATAAAGCGGTTAACCTCATTTTTGATATGCACAGCGAATATGGTCTTCAAGCGCGCAAAGAAAGCAAAGATCATTCTTTTGTCAAAGGTCTTAAAACGTTATTTCCTCATAAAGTAACTATCTTTTCCCTCGATCCTGACTCTACCAGGCGACGGGGTAGTATGCCTGATGTTGATATTGTTTTGCCCTATCAATCAATACACGTCGAAGATATACTATCATTACAAGAAGAGCTTAATCTCAATTCCACCGCTGTTGAAGCTGCTTACTTAATTTCAGCAAGACATAAAAAAGACTGGCTACAAATATTACTCGAGCAAGGTGAACGACTTAAAGAATTTGCACAAGAGGTAGGCGCGCATCCAGAATCCATTGCAGCGCTCTATCGAAAATTAAAGCGCATAGAGCGACTTCCATTTTTTAAAAGAAGCGATCAATCGTGCAATTCAAGCATTGATCAGTTAATGGAATATTTGTCGCGTGGTATTTCGGTAATTGTGGAGTTTGGTAATTATACTTCAACCTTTTGTTATCTATTGATTGCCAACATTATTACCAGACGTATTCATAGTGAGTATGTGGAAAAAACAGAAAAATTTTTAGGTTCCCAGCGCACGCAAGACGAACCAAAAAAGCTTATGATTTGCATTGAAGAAGCACATAAATTTTTAAACCCATCCGCCGCGCGTCAAACTATTTTTGGCACTATTGCGCGTGAAATGCGTAAATATTACGTTTCATTACTCGTAGTAGATCAACGACCATCTGGTATTGACCAAGAAATAATATCACAAATTGGTACCAAAATTGTCGCACAACTCAATGATGAGAAAGATATTCAGGCAGTACTGACTGGTATCAATAATGCAAACCAATTACGTACAGTGCTCGCTTCTCTGGACAGTAAAAAACAGGCTCTTCTACTTGGTCACGCTATTACCATGCCAGTTGTCGTTCAAACGCGTGAATATAATGAAGAGTTCTACAAAGCTATTTCAATGGGCGCTATACCACTCGACCTTGATCGGGCAATGCAGGAGCTATTTTAATTTTTTTTAAAATGGTATAATCCGATCGAAATTTTAAATTAAAAGGGTTTTTATGCAAATCATGTATCTGCTATTTGTGGTAGGATTTTCATTGCAAGCTATGTCGTTATGCACCATCTATCGTCATGCATGGGACCGTGCAGTCCTTGGCAACTTTCATGGCTTTAAAAACCTTGTTACGAAATATAATCTACCCATAGATAAAGTTATACAGTCTCCTGATGGGCCTCTGAGTCCGCTGATACTCCATACCGTTAAATCCATAGATGATATTGAGCACAGTAAAAAAATGATCAAATTTTGTCACACGAGGAAATCCAATTTTGCTATCCAGACAGATTTGCACGAAAATATAGTGCATTTTGCCGCTTATTTTAAAAATGTGTCAGCACTTTTAACTATGAAAAATTATTCATCAGTTCAAAATATATTATATCATCAAAGCAGTGACGGGGACTCTCCTCTATCGCTTGCAAATCATCCTTATTACGATAAACGGCCCGGTATAGAAATATATCGTCCTCGTATCGCTACGGTGGCAGCTCTTAAAAAATTAGGATATGAACTAAAAAAAGACCCGCTCTATAAAAAAAATAAGCTTTCAACTGATCTTATTGACTTGTGGTATAATCAAGGAGAGCTTAATAAAGGATTAGAGCTGGAAGCTGCTAAAAAGAAAACTCAACAGTCTCTTAAACAAGAAATTCGCCGTATAATAAAAGATTTTCCTATTATTAATGATATTAGAATCAATAATTTTAATGGCCTTGCTGGTGCAGCGCGTTACGATAATACACGAACAATAGAGGTCTCAATTAAATTTTTAGAGATACCATTTAAAAGACCAATGGTCTTGCACGAGCTAGCACATCATCTTTTGGGCCATGTTCCCAATGAAAATGAGATAGATTCCTCGTTAATGTTTAATGATGAAACATTTATAAAACAAGAGGAAGAAGCTGATGATTTCACCATCAAAATATGCCCTGAAGAGTTTATACAAGCTTGCCAATATTGCATTGATAATAATATTGGATCAAATCCATTTATAGCTTATGAAAAACGCATAGAACGAGCTAAAAGATATATTGCTATACATAAATAAGTTCATTTTAGGTGTATTTTATTTTCTTTTAAATGTTCGAGTAAAATATTCGCTATATACGGATGATCTTTTAGCACTGCTTTATACATTTGTTTTTTTTCATCTTCAATAAATATAAACATTATTGGATTTGATTCTTTTTTCATATATTCATAAAAAGCAGTTTCTATAGTTAATGCAATACCCATTGGAAAAAGTTTTTTATTTGCTAATTTATCAACTATACCTGTTTTTTGCGCTACATAATCTAAATAAGATCCAGCAATGCGCTTTTTCAATTCTGCTGCGTCCGGTAACGCTATGAGCTCAGATTCAATAGCAGAAAATGCAGAAATATTTTTGGTTGTCTCTGTAGTCTTGGTTGTTTTCGGTAAAGGATAATATCCCACTAATACTTCTCTAAGCATAAACGATGTTGCGGTTAAAATATCTTGCAATTTTTTTAGTATTGCCTGCTGAGAAGTCTGATACCGCATACATAGTTCATCTTCAAGCCAGTCATTTGCTTTTTGCGCATTGTAACGACAATAGTTATAATAATATAATGCTTTGGTTGTTATTTTGCTTTGCCACTTTGAAATTTGATTCGAAACTAATTCAGGATTTTCTATTGATTTAATATATGATTCAAGATCTTTATGTGTGTCAATCCAATGCCAGATTAATTCGTCCGCATTAAGATTAATATTATCTAATTTCCCCAACTTTGCTAGATAATTAAAAATGCAGATTTTCAATAATGAAGGAAGTCCTTTTTTTATAATTTCATAACTTTTTAACTCATCATCCTCGGGCATATGAGCGTAAATTTTGCTAGCGATAGAACTTAATTCGTCAAACCAATTTTGTGCATATAAAACATACAAGCCAAAAAATTGGTCCTTATGCTCAGCATGAATGAAATTAATAATCTCTTCGGGGTTTTTTTCTTGAAGCTGCTCTGCATTAATGTTTAATTTTTTTAATATAAAGACAATTAAAGCTTGATCTATTTGCGGAAAATTCTTTAAATATTCAACACTTGCTATTTTTTCATCAACCTCTGCTGGATTTTCTTTATATTTCTCCTTTATATAATATAATGCTTCTGCCAATATTAGTGCTGAAATTAATTTACCTATTATATACGACTTGTTATTTTCTAATGCTTCCTTGTGTGAACCGGTAGGAACCAATGCTTTATCCTGTGGGATAATTTTAGAACGCTCCAGTTGTGCATGCAATGCTTGTTCATTGAGAAAATTTTGTATTAAGAGCTCTTTTTGTTGATTTGCCTCTTGTCCGATTGCAACTATTTCTCCTTGCTTGAAAAATTTTCTAAAAAAAGCTGCTTTTTCTTGGGGGGTAAATTTGACGTTATTATGTGAAACACCCAACATTCCGGCTATACGATTAGTTTCTCGAGCCTGCATTTGAGTATATTGCTCATCGTAAATTTGTTGAATTGACTTTGTTAAATAATACTGAGACTTATTGCTAGATAAAAAATAATTAAGCTTTTCTAAAGTTTGAAACGATAATGCAGATAGACCCTTTATTCCATATTTTTCATGGAGATTTTTCAATCCAAGTAACACTGCATCTTGTTTATCTTGTTCAAGCAGTGTATTAATATAAAAATCCATACCCAGAATATACATTTTTATAAAAGCTTTTTTAAGATATTGGACATCAACTCTTATACTGCTAAGTCCATTCTGAACTCGAGATAACGACTCAAACATTTGTCCTTCTTGAATGACTCCTTGCGACAAATTTCTATTCGTTGTTCTAAATTGACTAGAAACAGGTTTTAATAAATACGGTTTTAACGCAGAGCTAAAAAATGGCCTGCCTAGCTTTGAAATAGGCTGTAAAGCAACCATCGTTAAAGAACTCAAGTTTACAGTAACTATAAGAGCTATTTTTAAAATAAAAGAGATTTTGTTCACAATAACCTTCCAATATTTAATTATTAACTATAAGAATTTTACTAGTATAAGTATAACTAATTTATTTCAAATTGCAACAACGTTGATAATTAGCGTGCAATCATAAAAACAATCAACGATTGCCGTAAATACTATTTGAATAATCAACATCTCCTATTATTGTAAATTCAAAATATTCTTAAAAAACCTCTCAGACCACAATCTGATCCCACAAAAGGCTATATTATATATGCCGGTGATGAAAATCAAGAACGCAGCAAAAGAACTGTTTTGTCTTGGCCACATGTTGATAGATATTGTCAATATGAAACCTATTGAATAATTTTGTAATTCTATTAATATAAGAATTAATATGATTTTAATTCAAACTGGCTTTTGGAGGCTGCTGCGTGTCATTTAAGATTAAAAATGTAACCCTCTTGATTCTTTTCTCTTTAAGTTCATTGCTATATGGCCTAGAAGATAATTCCAAAAATAGCTTTATATTTTCCCATGGATTTGGAAGCGCTGGGGTGAAAGTTAAGCGATATATAGCCCAAGGATTACTACCAGAAAATGCCGTAGGTTTTAATTATGTAGACGCCAAAAAATACATCGAACCAATAAAAGGTCTGGGGATAGGATTACGCATTCGGCAATGTTGTTTAGCTCAAGAAAATGATATACGCGAGTTGACATTAGCAATAAACGCTACAGAAAAAGACTGTATTTTGTATGGTGAATCGCGTGGCAGCAGTGCTATTTTAAACTATTTGGGCACTATGCCAAAATCAAATAACAAGATAGCGGGAGCTATATTGGATTCACCCTTTGATTCATTGCAGCATGTTTTTGATTTTCAAATTAAGCGCTTAAGATTAACGAAAATAACGTCGATTCAATCTATAGAAAAAATAGTATCAGTTTTACTTCCGAACTATAAAAAAAATGGCATACAACCAATTAACGTGATAAAAAATGTTCCCACTGAAATCCCGCTTTTAATTATTTGCTCCCAGAAAGATACTAAAGTTCCATGGAAAAGCGCTGTAATACTTTATAAGGCGTTACGAGAGAATAACCATCAAAAGGTTCATATTCTTATACTTCCGTATGGTTCGCATGCTTGGATTATGGAAGGGGCACACAAAACGCTTTATCGCAACGTTGTGCATGCATTTTATAAACGATATGGCATTGAGCATAATGAAGAGTGGGCGCAAACGGGGAAAGATTTTTTTGAAAATTATTGTCAACTGAATGCTGATCAAATAGAAGACCTGTTAAATGGCGGCGCTCTGCCAAAAATCAATTAAAAAAATATAAATGGAGTTTTATGAAATTCGTATCTAAATTAGCACTCTATGCCTCATTAATTAGTTTAGTCCAAGCAACACCATCAGCTTCGACCAAAGATCTCTTAAAAGGTATTGAAACAACAAATATAGCATTGGTAAAAGAAGCCTTAGCGCAAGGCGCGGATGCTAATTACGTCAATTCTGATCAAAATGATCTGAGCAATAGTTGCTGGACACCGTCAATGAAGGCAATAGCAAGACTTGGTGGTTCAATTGTTACTACACAATCTATTTTTAATTCTGTATATGCGTTAAAAGGATATGGAGTTTTTGCAGGAATAGCGGGCAGCGCCATAATTGCGGCACTCAAAAAATCCTGGTATATGTTTCCAATTGGCTTTGGAATGGTTGGTTCGCTCGAATATTTTATCGATATATCTGTTAGCAAAATTGATAAGCAAAAGATTCGTGATCAATTTGAAATTGCAAAATTACTTATTGAAAAAGAAAATAAACTCTGGCTTGCTAACAATAATGTCTGTAATGCCTCTCTTGTAGATGAAGCGCTTGGTCTGATGCACTCACCAAATTTATGCCCACCCTATGATAATCGATATTTAAATGCAGAATATAAAGAAATGTTACAAACGTTGCATAGAATGGTGCCTCACCAAAACTGGTATCAAGTATGGCACATGCGCAAAGACTCTAAGCCTCCTATGATCAGTACGTTATTATATAATGACGATGTGGAACAAAATAGTTCTTTCCAGCCAACAACACCCGTCGCTACAAAACTGAATACGTTTAAACAGATTGATATACAAGGCAAGGTTCCCTTCGTTTTTCATCCTCATTATGATATAAGCTTTGCTGGTTTAGAAAAGCTGCATCCATTTGATACCAAAAAATATAGTAAAATTGCGCAATATCTTATAAAGAATTTAAAATTATCAAAAGATCAATTCTATACGCCAATCATGATTAGCGATGAGGATATGTTGCTTGTACACACCAAAGAATATAGTAACTCCTTACAAAGTTCATGGAAGCTCGGTTTGATTGCCGACATGCCGCTACTTGGACTATTGCCAAATAAAGTAGTTCAAAAAGCATTACTTAACCCAGTAAAACTAGCGACTGGTGGTACCGTTTTAGCCACACAACTTGCTTTAGAATATGGATGGGCAATTAATCTATCGGGCGGTTATCATCATGCAAAAGCAGCAGAGCCAGTGCTTGGTGGTTTTTGTATTATCAACGACATTTGTATAGCAACAAAAAAAATCTTACTGCAGCACCCAGAATTCCGTATTTTAATTGTCGATCTTGATGCGCATCAGGGCAATGGTATTGAAGATATTTTAAAGAACGAACCAAATGTTGCTATTTTTGATATGTTTAATGCTCTTACTTGGCCAGGAGATTATGCTTGCCAAGAACGGATTAATTTTAGATTTCCGCTCAAATCACGCACTGATGATAAAGAATATCTACGAATTCTTTCTAACGCGCTGCCATGCGCAATTGATTCTGTAAAGCCAGATCTCATTATCTATAATGCGGGAACCGATATCTACGAAAAAGACCCAATTGGTGCATTATCTGTTTCTAAGCAAGGAATTATTGATCGCGATCAATTTGTTTTTGAGCAAGCGATACATCGTAATATTCCTATTGTGATGACGTTGTCAGGCGGTTATCATGCAGATAGCCATGCCATTGTGAGTGAATCAATAGAAAATTTGTGGTATAACGACGTATTGAAAAAATAACAAAATAAGCGAGATGATACATACATAAATCATTAAATCATCTCGCTTATGTAAACTGAAATAAAAAATTATTTATCTCGTTATTCCGCCTTTTCTTTCTAATAACGAAATAATTTCTTGATTGCCATAACCGGTATTTGCGATATCAAGAGCAGTATAACCTCGCGAATTTTCAGCATTAATATTTGCCCCTTTATCTAAGAGTAAATTGATTATATCCTTATCTTTTATTATTACTGCATGCATTAATGGTGTAAGATCATTCGTATTGACTTCGTTTAAGTCTGTTATTGCGCCAATAAGAAGCAATTTAAATACATCGAGCTTGTTTTTACGGATAATTAGATCATTAAAGTAATTTTCAGTTAATGGATCTGATTTTTTCATATATTTTTTAGCATTCTGTGGATTTAATAATTTTAATGCATCGTTATATTGATCGGCAGTTAAGTATTTAAATTTTTTACTTAAATAATCACCGAGGTTATAATTTTTAAAAATATTTTGATCTGCTTTTATAAGATCAATAGCTTTCCAAATGTTTTTACTTTTATTAAGTTCAAAGAATGATTTGAATTTTCTATTTCTTGAATCATTTTGGAGCAATAGGTTATAAAATGACTTATCAACCAACTTGAGACTATTAAGATCGTTCATAATAGCATTCACATTTCTTTGGTCCAACAAATGTGTCACAATTTCATATTTCACATCCAAGGGCATACTTTTAAATGTTGGGGGAATTGTTCCTTGCGCATCAAATCCAATCAAAATAATAGCAGTAAGTAATAATGGATACATTTTCATAAAAAATCCTTCCTATGTTTACATAATTGAATTCTGTATTTATTTCTATAGTAACAAATCTATATGGCTAAAATCAATAATAATCTCAATTTGTAATTAGCCCAGCGGCATGGGTTTTTGTTTTAAATTTTTTATTAGAAACTAACTTTATCGAGTGAGCTACGTTATCATGCCCGATAGTTATGTGATGTGGGGAGATCAATAGGAAACTTGTGGTATAACGTAATCAGAAAATAAGCGAGATGTTTAGTCTCGCTTATAAAAAATTATTATTACTTAGATTTAGATAAAGCTTTGGCTAAAGCGGTAGTGAATTTAGCAAATTTATTTTCTGCATAATTCAAGACTCTATCTGTACGTATTCGAATGGCCTCTTTTGAGTCTGGAAAATGTTTCATTAATTCGTTTTCTAACCATTCATCTGCATCTTCGCGACTTCCACGATAATAAATTATGTTATAATTTATTCTTGTTTTCCAGCTATTTTTCCATTTATTTATTTTTTTAGTTAAATCTATGGGTTCTACTATTGAATCAACATATTTATCAATAGATTGTCCAGAGTCTATCCATTGCCAAAATAATGTATATCCAGATTCTTTAATACCGCTAGATTCTAGTAATTTAGAATATGGGAAAAAAATATTTGGCAATATTGATTCAGCAATAAGAAGCCCAGGTTCAAGTAAATTAGGATCAATATCTACATTGTAAGAAAGACTTCTATCTCGGTTGTACCATTTTTCTGCAAGACTACTATATAATTCATTAAACTCTTTGCCGTGTTCATCAGAAATTCTACGTACAATTTCTTCAGGACTTTTGCCTTCAAAGCGTGTTGCTGGGATATTTAATTTAGTTAATATGAAATCAATTAATGCTTGATTCAATTGAGGATACTTTTTTATATATTCAATACTTAGTAGCTTTTGTTTTCCTTCTGATGTATTTTCGCCATAGGTATCTTTTATATAATTTACAATATTACCAAGTATTAAACCTGCAATGAGTGATCCCAAAATAGTTGGTTGATAGCCAAGCTCAACTTCTGGATATTCGACTCTAGGAGTTTCGAATTCTTCTGGCTCCATAAATGGTGGTTGATACGTTGTGGTCAGAACAGATGGTTCAGTAGCAATTTCTTGAGATGGTATACGAGTGATAGCAGGAACTCCAGCTCCTCTTTTCAGTAATTGCCTTTGGCCTGCAGACAATTCTTCAGGCAATACACTTTTTAGTCCTTCAAAAACGGTTGCTCTTTGAGAAGGTGTTAATGAAGATAACTCGGTAATTTTTGGAATTAATGCAGTACGAGGTATTTCTTGCGCTTGCTCAATAGGCGCTTCTGGTAGATATGTTGGTGTAGATTTACCGTACGTTAACCATTGAGCTTCACTTGCAGGCGCAGTAGGTAATGGAGCTGTTAAAGCCAATAATGCTTTTGACTCTTGATCTTGCGATAATTCAGGCAATTCAGCTAATCCTGCATGTCCAGTTAAAGCTTGTCTTGGAAATCGCTGTACTAATTGTCCGGCTGCGTCTTGGGTCGGAACTAATTCACCCTCTTTTAATTTTTCTCGAAGATTACGAGCGATTGCAGCTCTCACTTCTTCTGGCAAGCGATATGCTGGTATACCCAATGCTTCAGCCTGCGCTTCTTGTGCTTTAATAAAAGCATCTCTGACTAATTTTGCGAATCCACCTGAAGGATATTTCGATATAAATTGATCTAGATTTTGCAAGGTTTCTAGTGGCAAGGCTTCGATACCGCGTTTACCAAGCCTTTGTAATGCACTCATAACTTCATAAGGATTACCATAGGTTAATACCCAATCAATATCAGCCTCTCTCACCATTTCTGTAACTGATTTTTCAAATGCTGCTTTTGGGAATGTCGGTGTTTGCTTTACGAAACCAGTGCCAAACTGACGGGCAGGAATAGTTGATGGTACCACAGGACGACGAACTGCTTGCGGTAATGTTCGCGCTGCTGGTAATCCTTGTAACCCCAAACGGCTTGCTTGCCTTGCTGCTGGTGCCATTGCTGATTGCGTAAAATTGGTTATGCTTATTGCGATAATAAGCATAATGGATAACATTGAGTTCTTTTTCATAATATACATCCCTTCAATTGTTCAATAGGAATATTGTAATAAATAGAAAATCGTATTCAATAATTAGTATATCACTATATTGTTTCAAATAGCAATGAATAAATCGTTATTATTGCAGCATGCTTTTATTTCAGCCCCCATACACCTGAATTGCAATACGAAGATGAATGGTAAAATTACAAAATTCATATATTGGTATATTAATATGCAATTTCAGATAGCGACGCTTGATTAATAAGGTCACGCTTAGCGTTACTATAGTTAAATAATATTTCTTGATAGGGGCTTAGCGCTAATTCCTCTATACCCATTCGTAATCGTTCAGGTCTAAATTCTGGATGTCGTCCATATTCATATGGTAATGGATTGATATATTGTTTCAGATAATCTTCTACTGATAAACCAGAGTTAATCCATTCTTTTTCTTCAGTAGCTGTATGGATATCCTCTAACTCTTGAGAAGACAATTCTGGATGTCGTTGAATTGTGTGTCTTTTTTTTATAAGTTTATTCCAAGCATTAAGTCTTATTGATATCAACTCTTTGGTTAGTTCTTTTAATTTATTATATGAGTAGATCGGTATATTATTATTTTTTGCAAATTGTATTGCATCATCAAGGTTTTTTAATAGATATCCCTCTTGTTCATCAATT
>JANWKD010000010.1 GCA_025451595.1 Candidatus Babeliales bacterium
ATGAAGCAGCTATCAAAAAGAATGAAGAGGCTATAGCGGCATCGAAAGAAGCACAAGCAAAATATGAAGCAATCTTCACATTCTTGGGTGACTTAAAAGCTGACATTAAAGGCTTGCGAAATTCTATTGAAACTCTTGATAGAAACGCATCTTCCAATAAAGGTGAATTAAGTGGAAAAATAGACACTGCAAATAGTTCCCTTGGAAATATAGTTACTGCTATCGCAGCATTTAATTCAGGCGTCAATATCCAGGCAGCAAGTCAGTCTAGAAAAAAAAGAGATCAAAATGGAGCATTGGTCGCATTATCATGAATAAAAAAATATTTCTTTTATCATTAACATTTTTCAGTATAAGTCGTTGCCACCATCAAAACAATTTTGAGCACTATACCAATAAATGGCTGCGCGAAAAACAACAAGAAAAAACTCATGCTCATCGCAATGATTTCACCTGCATTAACAGCAATCAATTTGTCGCCGAAAATGTAGGATATCTTTCATTGATAATTCATGCAGGATGCATTGTGCACAAATTTGTTGTTCAAAAAATCAACTCCAAAGCTTTTTGTCCTTGGTCAAAAAAAGAAAAATCGCAAGAGCAGAGTGTCAAATAAAATTATCAATCTAATAAGTTTGTAGTTTTTTAAACAGATATTTTTAAAATCCCCCAAACAGTTAACTGCGTGGGGGATTTTAATTTTTTATTGAGGCTTACTAAATTTTAATCCATATGAACGTAAGAATTTCTCATCAACGACCGTCGGCGCTTCCATCATAGGATCGTGGCCTCGGGCGGTTTTTGGAAATGCAATCACTTCACGAATAGACGATGACTCGGTAAGTATCATAACTAAACGGTCAATACCAAGCGCTATGCCACCATGCGGAGGAAAACCAAGATTAAGTGCTTCAAGCAAGAAGCCAAATTTTTCTTGTGCTTGCTCTCGGGAAAGACCGATTAAATCAAATACCTTTGCTTGCATCTCTGATTGATAGTTACGGATTGAACCACCACCTAACTCAAAACCATTGCACACCAAATCATACGCCTTTGCTTTAATCTGATCCATTGATTGTTGTTCCCAACCTTCTTGAGGTGAAGTGAATGGATGATGCCGCGCATTCCATTTTTTCTCTTGGCTGTCATATTCGAACATAGGAAAATCAGTAACCCAAGATAAATGCAATGCACCTTTTGGTATAATATTAAGCATTGCTGCCAGATGAGCACGTAGACGACCAAGATATGTCCAAGCAGTTTCATAGGGACCAGCAATTAAGAATAGCGTATCCCCTTCATGGAGATTTGGATACAACTCTTGTAATTGGTTTATGAAGTGAGCTGGTAAAAATTTAGCCACTGGCGATTCTATACTATTATTTTGTCCAATACGCATCCAGAGCAATCCACTTGCGCCCTGCTTGGTTGCCCATTCCACTAACCCATCAAGTTCTGAACGGGTAAACTGTTTTTCTTGAATACGAATACCACCAATCGCGCCTTCAGTATCGTCTAAAATCGTGCGTAAAAATTTAAGCTCAGTGCCCAAGAATAAATTGGTAAGTTCAACAATTCGCAAGTCATAACGCAAATCGGGCTTGTCTGATCCAAAGTTATAAAATGCTTGGTGATACGTCAAGCGAGGCAAAGGCAACTGCAATTCAATATCAAAAAGATTTTTTAATAGGTATCCAAACATTTTTTCTATAAGTGTTTGAATATGATGTTCATTGATAAATGACATTTCAATATCAAGTTGCGTAAACTCAGGTTGTCTATCAAGTCGCGTATCCTCGTCCCTAAAACAACGAGCTATCTGAAAATAACGTTCTAAGCCGCCTGCCATGAGCAACTGTTTATAGAGTTGTGGAGACTGGGCCAATGCATAAAATGAATGGTCGTATACACGCGAAGGCACTATAAAACTACGCGCACCTTCAGGCGTTAATTTTGTCAAAATAGGTGTTTCGATCTCGTAAAAACCTTGTTGTTGCAAAAACATGCGCATAGCAAAAACTAAATCATTACGTATCGCCAAGTGCTGTTGCATCTTAAACCGACGTAAATCCAGGTAGCGATATTTTAAACGCAATTCCTCATCAATGGGCTCTGCTGAATCCTCTAATGAAAACGGTAATGCTTGTGCCTTGTTTAAAATTTCCAAATCAGTTACTTGTAATTCCCATCTACCGGTAGATAATTCTTTGTTAATAGTTTCGGTAGAACGCTCCACAACCGTTCCTTGAACACATATGACAAATTCCGAACGCAAATGATGAGCCTTTTCATGAGCAATATGACTCATAGCAGGATTAAACACAAGTTGCATAATACCACTACGATCACGCAAATCAATAAAAATTAAGCCGCCATGATCTCGTCGACGCGCAACCCAACCGGCTAATGTTATTGACTGATTTAATAAACTCTCATTTACCGCTCCACAACCAGCGGTACGTTCATAATAATGCATAAGTACACCAATAGTAAAAAAATTAAATTTTACTTCATTGTACCATATTTCCACATTCTTGTAACATAAGCCCTATTGTTACCATACTATTGAATTATTAATTACAGATATGCAATAATTAGATTAAGGACAGTCTTATGAAACCTAACGTAAACCACAAAGGCTATCAATATGTTTAAAAGAAAAAGATATTATTTTATTAGGAGCATACACTCGAACAGTAGTAGTAGATCAACGAGGCAGTAAAACTTCTCGTAAATTCTGGGTATGGGGACCAAAAGAAAGTCCTGAAAATAAATATTTGAAATAAGGAGAGAAAATGAGAGCATTCTATCTATTTTTTGTAACTATCATTTTTTGTGCATTTCCTATTAAAACGTTATGTAGCGAGGTTATACCTCTTGACGAAGTAGAACCAGGCAGAACCTGTTCTTACTTTTCACAATCAAATTCTGTCTCGTGTACCAATCCTCTTGAAATAGTTCCCGTTGTTGTAGAATATCCCGGACAACCAAAACCTCCTAATACCTATACAATAGGTACTATTAAAGCTGATAGTAGAAATATGAATTATCCAGAAGGAAAAGTAAGAGTATATGCACCATTCCCTCAGCCAAATGATAAAACTATTTTTAAATTAGAAAACGGGTTATTTGAAAACGAAACATGCGTATATAATAATCAATCAAAAAAAGCGTATTGCCCTCGGTCAGAAAAGCCTATTTTGAATCTTATAGAAACCTCTGATTTTGTAAGACCTGCCAATACGTATTTTCTAGGGACCTACACATCACCGACTACGCATCAACCATTATTCATCTGGGCGCCTCAATCCAGCATGCCTCAGCCAAATAATAAAGCTACTGTTTATTTAATAAACGCTAAGCCAGTAAAAGACGAAATATGCCTCTATGATAGTTCATTAAAAAAAGCATATTGTACTTGGTCTGAAAAACCTATTTCTGATATTAGAGAGAAAAGTTTTGCAGAAGACACACCGGCCAAACCTGATTTTCTGTTAGGGGAAATCCCGGGGATACGCCCAGAGTTACTGGCAGGGGGATATCGATCAGGCTACGCCTGGGCGCCTAAGCCAACTATTCCGCAAATAAACAACGTTAACATTTTTCAACTTTACCCTCCCACTGATAGAAATGAATCTACCATAAATACAAATAACTGCGGCGTTTATGATTTGAATGCCAAAAGGGTATTTTGTAAAGATGGAAATATTATTTGGAATGTTATTGAGATGCAGTCTGACAGCACTCAACCCCAAGGCTATAAATTATTGGGAGAATACCAGCGATCGTTAAAAACGAGTGGCTCACAAGGCGCAATCAAGCGGATTAAGTTTTTGGTGTGGGCACCCGTTTAAATTCATGAAATTATAAAAACATTCAATATCATGCAAGAAGGACATTGTATGAGAAAAATTATGCTATGTATACTATTATCGATGATAAACCCTTCTTGTGCCTATGTTATGCTGCCGCAACCAAATAATATTACTACCTTTGAACTTGATCCTACGGATAGCAATGCCGGTTGGAAGAATTTGATTTACTGCTTATATGACGCAACAGATCAAAACGTTCAATGCTTACCTGATGCACAGCAAAATAACACTGTTTATAAACGATCAAATTTAACCGAAACAACTTCGCTCGTTATGCCAAGAAGAACGGTAGGCGATACGGGCGTTTTAGTAGGTATTATTTATCGTTATTATAAATTAGATCCTAATAGCGATCAGATTACTCGAGTTCCTTATTATATTTGGAAAATGAGATACGAAAATCCTCAATGAGTTTATTCGTTAATGAATAGGACTCTTCTACAAGAGAATCCTATTCATATATAAAAATTAGAATCGATATTCTAAACCGATATTGATCGTATACGCAGTGTCAGTCCCCAACAACGGCACATTGTCAGTATCAACTCCTGTCACATCAAGACGATCTAATATTCTTTGTTGATCTTTATTGAGCGGCTTGCCCTTAATGTCTTTGTAGTGAGAGCCAGGAATAAATGCACCACCTACGGCATATAATTTAAAATCCTTTAATAGTTCTATATCAAAGAACGTATTTATTTCTAACCCTAAATAACGACTTGCCAATTCAGGCAGACTCATTTTAGTTTTTATATCAAATTTATTGGTAGCACGTTGCTGCCAGTATGCAATAATATTTGGCTGTACGTTAAATCTCTTGCACACCCATTTTGGCGTCCATAAATACGATCCACCGGTAAAGACTAAGTTGGTAAAGCCAGCATCACTTGATGGTACTATGTCAAATAACCCAGGCCGCGGCGTGGTAAGAGGTCTTGGGATTTTACCCGGGTTACCAAGCAATAGAGCACTTTTAACGCGATTACCACTATAAATTTCTTGCAACGGAATAAAGCCTTTATAGTTACCATCAACATTGCTGTCCAGCGGATCATTTATATCTCTATTAGGATCTTGGTCACCAGAAGCAACACCGGCCATTGTAGCAACTCGCATAGAGCGATCACAAAACCAATATGCCGCATCAGCAATTGCCATCCAACCTTCAAATTTATTATTATACGGATTAGTAAAACGATGATCGCTATTAAATAACTCTAAATCACCTACTTGCCCAATAAACTTACCATTTTGAGATTGGTCTTGAGCCGAATTTTCAATTATTTTTTTTACTTCTTTACCTGCTGCAGAGTTTGGGTCATAAATAGCTTTGACCCCATTTTGATCTAAAACCTGAGTATTGATCAGCGTGAACACGCCCGCACGATTTTCTTGATCAATCCTATTGCGGTCCCATCCTTTAACATGTTGTCCGCCAACGTTAAATGCCGTATCAAAGCCAAATTCTATATTATAATATTTAAATTCACCGGCAAGACCAAACGTTCCCAGATCAGACTTTGCATCAGCAGGAAACTCAATTCGTTGCTCTGGAACATGATCATACAAAGCATACGGTTCAAATGAAACGAGTTCGTTTTCACTTTTATAAGGCATCCAGCGTAATCGAGCTGCCAATAAATAATCGACATGCCCAAACCCACGATCTTGCTTATAACGGTGGCCATACTCTTGTCCTCGAATTTTTAGCGCGGTCGCACCAAAACTATCACTGCGATTATCAAGCACCGCTCCATATACATCATATTTTAAAGAATCCCAAACGCCACCGGTAAATAGAAATCCTGGAGCAAACTGATCAATAGTATTGTTAGAATAAAAACCAAGCAACCCCGGGTTTACGGCATACGCAGAACCAAGCGCAATACCACGACCAAGCTCAAATGGAAAATACCCTAGCATGAAGTATTGTTCAGGAGCAAAGCTTATATTTAATGCTTCATTAATAGAAAACTTAAGCCATAACTCTCGAATCCAAATGACATTTTTTGTCAAGAAATGTCGGTGTGGCGCTTGAACACTTTCTAAAATAGTAGTAGCAGCTTCCGTCGTTACGGCAACCGTTTCCGCATTTCCCCAATTTGCCTTGTTTCGATAAGTCATGAAAAATTCAGCGGCATTTTTATCACCAATTTTCACATCAAGACCTATATTAATATCTAACGTATGTCTATTAAAAAATTGACGGTCAGAGCTTACATTGTTATTTAATAAATTCATATTGCGCGCATAGAAGCTTTCAGGCCGGTACTTAATTAAAGCACGCCCATGTAACGCGCCCCATGAAAATGTCATCGCTTCTTTAATCGCAGCCATTGCCATTATGGACCCGTTACCGCCTAGTCCAACGCTGAAAATAATGAGCAAAATCCTATAAAACATTCGTGTCTGTTGCATAAAAACTCCTGTAAATTATTTTTTTAATGACAATTAAAAATATTTACTATAAATTAAACATTAACCAGTTCTTTATAAAACAAAAAAAATATCATCTTGGAAAACAGTGTAATATTTACTGTATATCGATAAATTGTCAATAAAAAGCTTTGCAAATCAGCATATTGAGGAGATTATAATGGAAAAAAAACCGAATCTACTAGTAGGAGCACACGTATCAATAAGTGGTGGATTTCATACCGCATTCGATAGAGCGGAGTCTATTGGTTGCACAAGCATGCAGATATTTACTAAAAGCAATCGTCAGTGGGCGGCAAAACCAATTACTCAATCAGAAATAAACGCTTTTCAAGAACGCTGGCTTCAATCAACGGTCAAATTGGTCGTCGCGCATGCTGCCTATTTAATCAATATTGGTTCTAGTCAGCAAGAATTGCAGCAAAAATCTATTGCTGCTTTAATTATTGAACTAGAACGCTGTCAAGCTCTTGGGATACCATTTCTTGTTCTACATCCGGGTATTGCAACCAATTCTATCGCAGAATGCTTAGATCTCATTAGCCAGCATTTAGACTATGTGCTTGACCACGTAAAAGGCAACACCAAAATATTGCTAGAAAATACTGCTGGCCAAGGCTCTGCAGTAGGTTATACGCTTGAACAGCTCGCAGCTATTTATCAAAAAATTAAGAATAAAGACCGCGTCGGCTTTTGTATCGACACTTGTCATGCCTTTGCAGCTGGCTATGATTTAAGAACCCAAGACGGTTATAATACCTTTTGGAAGAACTTCGACACTATACTGAGCATAGACAATCTTCATGCCATTCACATTAATGATTCCAAAAAAGAGCTTAACTCACATGTGGATCGCCATGAGCACCTAGGATTAGGAAAGCTCGGTATCGAACCTTTTCAACACTTAATAAACGACCCACGCTTTTTTAATGTACCAAAGATATTGGAAACACCATACGAAGAACTGAACGATTATATCCAGGATATGAAAAAGGTAAAAAGTTTGTTGTCTGATGGAACAAGAAAGTGCCTTACTTTAAGCGAGTAAGATAATAGCTTCAGTTATGTAAGCTAAGAAGGAATTGTAGATAAAATCTGAAAGCTATTACCTTTCTCTTGTAGCAGTGCTTCTAACCATACTACCATTAACCAACTATCACAGATGGCAGACGGAGGATTTCAACCCACTCTATTAATAGAAGCAATTACCATTTTGAAGAGAAAGAAATAAAAAACAATACATTCTAAGATTGAAAAAAAAGCAACAACAAATAAAACAATGCCCAGCTTCATTATTAAAAAAAAAAAGCGATTTTTGTTTAAAAGCAACTAAAATGCAACAAAATTTTGGCTGAGTACAAGAAAATCTCTTTATTATTGCTTATTTTTGTAAATAAATGTTGCGTAAACCCAAAAAACAAGAAATATCGCACCAAGCATAATTGTGGCCTGAAAAGAGAAAACATTTATAAAAAATAATAATGCTATACTCATTAAAATAAGAGATAAACTACTGATATAGCACAAAATAGAGGGAACCGACCACCCATTCTTCTTAAGGTAAATTGAAAAATGGTGAGGGCTAGCTTGATAGAAAGGAATTCCATAATATGTTCTAATCACTATTAAACAAGATACTTCTAATAATGGTATAGCTAGAACAATCAGTGGGGTTAAAAAGCCGTAATTTTGATAACATCCCCAAT
>JANWKD010000011.1 GCA_025451595.1 Candidatus Babeliales bacterium
ATGACAATTGCTATCATCAATTTTTTCCGTTTGAATAGAATTTTTTACTAAATGCCGCACATTGTCAACGTCCGCATGCATGCGCAATTTTCGATCTAACACTAACGCATTTAATAGCTCTTCATCAGAAAGAGTACTTTGTAACATTGAAATATAACCATTAATGGATTCGCACATATCTTGATGCGCTGATTTTTTATCAGGGAAATTTTTAGGCTCGCTATCGTGCGCGTTAGCAATACTCATCGATGTAAGTAATAGGATTGTGCTCAAATACTTCATTCTTCTACTCCTTTTATAATTGAGGCAATGCATACAGATATTGTACATTATACGCAAATAACAGGTATAACAAAGTACCATTAATAACATACATTGCGGTACAAAGCAAACAAATTGTTTTTAATTTAACATATAACAAATAAGCAAGGAATAGAGAATACAAGCACCCACATGCAATTATAATCTGCAGTGCCATATGTACCAATGGCATTGCATTGGGATAAAAACGCAACTGATTGAATATTCCGAGCGACATGATACAAAAGTAAAAAGCAATAGCTAAAGTAGCATTAGAAAAAAATAATATCTGAGAATAGCTACTTTTCATTGGCTTGGTGCAAGAAACGCGATCTGAAATATCACAAAATGGTTTGTAATTTGGATCGGCCTGAACTTTTTTCTCGGTAAAATAGGTATATGCTGCTATAACAAAACCAATAGATGCAATTAAAACAATATATACATAAAAATAGTATATCATAATTCTCCTTCTTTACTGTCGTTCTTTTTTTTCATGAGCTTTTGTAGGGTCACTAAGCATTCTGCTATAATGCTTTTTAATAATTTCAAACGCTTCGTCAATATCATCAGTGACCGTAATAAGTTCCATATCTTGATCTAAAATTAATGCTTCTTTTTTTAACGCAACTTCAGTAAGCCACTTAATAAAAGAAGCCCAATAATCTTTCCCTATGAGAATAACTTGAATATGGGGCAATTTCTCTATTTGAATCAGAGTCATGACTTCACCAAATTCATCGAGTGTCCCAAATCCCCCCGGAAAAAAAATAAATGCATCTGCATATTGAATTAATAACCATTTTCGTGCAAAAAAATAATCGGTCATTATTTTTTCTTGTATACAAAGACTTTGTTCAAACCCTTCTTCTAATCCTTTTACATTAATACCCACACTACGAGCTTTAATTTTTCGTGGATCATAGTGCGATGCGCCACAATTTGCTGCTTCCATAATACCATGACCACCACCGGTCATGACTGATATATTTGCTTGACTTAATTTATATCCTAATTGATGAGCTAACCGGGTATAAGGGCTATCCATTTTAATAAGATGACCACCGAAAATAGAAACGCGGGGTTTAGGTAATGCCGATATTTTCCAAATACCATAAATAATTTGAAAATTAGCTTTTAACAACCGCCATAAGAGAACAATTGAATCTAGTATACGTTTAACTATTTCATTCACTATAAATCTCAGTTTTTAAAAAATATAAAAAAATAGACTTATTATCACGATACTTAAAATTTTTACATAAAATAAATAGCCTAATAATTAAAAATATAATTACCTTTTATCCAAAGTTTTTGCATATTAATAAAAAAACATAAGGAACTTAATAATGTGGCATGCATATCATTATTTATTTTTTCTAATATTCATTGCAGTATCATTGACTGGCCAGACCATACAAAGTAAGAACAATTATTCTCCTTGGTTCAAATCATTTGATACCAAAAAAAGCGATTCATCTGAATCTCTTATAAAAATATTTCCGGGACCACTTTTTAGTCTTGGCCAAAATATTTTGGATGAAGGAAATTTTAGTATTGCATTATATGACGAATATGACCAAGCAAAGAACTTCAAAGTTTTTATTAATGAATTTACTTTCTATTATGGCATTAAAGATTATCTTTCCATCACTCTTTATCTACCAATCATTGCGTTAAATAATCAACGTAATAAAAAATCGTCCGGATTAGGTAACATATTACCGCAACTTGAGTATGTGTATTATTTAGAAGAGTTTCCCGATGCCTATAACCGCGGTACTATTTTTGCAGGAACCACTTTTCCGGTCATACAACAAAAAAATCCTCCTTTAGGTTCGCCGTCGTGGGGAGTTCTTATTGGAAGCACTGCTTGCCACAATTCAACCCACGTATATGCTTTTGGTTCTGCCGCAGCATTACTATTTATGCATGATAAAAATAGATGGGGCAACCAATATTATTACGAAATGGGAATTGGAACCACCCTAATACATAAACCGAATCGATATCATTTTTCTACAATTTTAGAATTGAATGGTGTTTATTTTAGTTCACGTCGAGATAACAATTCCATAGATCCTAATTCCGGATTTAATGTTATTTTTTTTGGACCAGGCCTTCGATTACGCATTAATAAGTTTTTATTTCAGTTCGGTTTTCAAATGCCAATTGGTCAAGAATTCTTTGGCCATCAAGATGATAGCATAGATTATCGACTTGCTTTTTTTGTCAGTTGGGAATTTTAAATTATTGCCATATTTGGATATGTTGTATTTCTATACGAGCGCCCAATAATTGTAATCGTTGCTTAATGCATTCTGCTTCTTCGTGAGTATCAACTTCTGCAACAACTGCAGGTGGATTATCGATAATTTGTTTTGCAGCGGCTGAACCTAATGAGTTGTTGCACTCACGTATGGCTTTAAAAACATGTATCTTCTCCAAACCCACCTCAATTA
Organism: Candidatus Babeliales bacterium; assembly: GCA_025451595.1. Classification (GTDB taxonomy): domain Bacteria; phylum Babelota; class Babeliae; order Babelales; family JANWKD01; genus JANWKD01. The sequence continues at coordinate 2,763 of JANWKD010000011.1, forward strand.
AGCACAATCGATACAGCTTTTGCTCAGAAAGTGAGTAGATTCTTGTGGTTTCTAACGTTCTTGTCTTTTTAGACATGCCCATTACTATGCTTATCTTAAAACTCACCAGGAAAAATATAACAACTATTTTTAAAAACATACATAGTCCCGAAATCGTTAAATCTCATTTATTATAGCGAAAACTTTTAAAATTCCTAATGCGTAGCTGCATTAATCAGCAAAATGAATCTATCTTATTTTTTACCTACGCGAACATTTGAGCTCATAACAATTTATTAAACTTCAAATCTATAGTAATCTTATGAGAGTAGTTAAATACTTTTTAAAATCATCATCAGAACAATGCAACAGATTAAACATATTTCAACAATCAAGATCAGAATTCACCAAATTCTTCATCTCAATTTTTGGAAAAAACTATTATCATTTACTGGACCGGGTTATTTGGTAGCGGTCGGTTATATGGACCCCGGCAATTGGGCAACTGATCTTGCTGGCGGATCACAATTTGGTTATTCGCTGCTCTCTATTATTTTAATTTCAAACCTGATGGCCATAGTTTTACAATATTTGGCATTAAAATTGGGTATTGCAACAGGTAAGGACCTTGCTCAAGCGTGCAGAGATTATTATTCAAAAAAAACAGCTTTTGTATTATGGTTATTGGCTGAAATCGCCATCATCGCTTGCGACCTTGCAGAAGTAATCGGTTCTGCAATTGCACTCAATCTGCTATTTGGAATTCCGCTTATCGTAGGGGTAATTATTACCACATTTGATGTTCTTGTATTATTAATGCTTCAACAATATAGTTTTCGTTATTTAGAAACATTAGTAATTGCTTTACTCGTTATTATTGCCTTATGCTTTGGCATTGAAATATTTTTAGCACAACCTTCGTTTATCCATATTCTTAAAGGGCTTATTCCTACATCCTCTTTAATTACTGATCCTTCTATGCTTTATCTTGCTATCGGCATCTTAGGAGCTACCGTAATGCCTCATAACTTGTACTTGCATTCGTCAATCGTGCAAACAAGAATGAGAAATCATGATGAGGTAACAAAACAAGAAGCAATTACGTTTATGGGTATTGATTCAACCATTGCGCTGTGCCTTTCATTTTTCATTAATGCTGCCATTTTAATTGTCGCCGCAGCAGTATTTCATAAACATGGCTATCACGCTATTGCTGAAATTCAAGATGCGTATCATTTGCTCTCTCCGCTTTTGGGTACCAAAGTTGCAAGCTTTGTCTTTGCATTAGCCCTCTTAATGTCTGGGCAAAATGCAACTATTACCGGTACACTTGCTGGCCAAATTATCATGGAAGGATTTATTAATTTTAAAATGAAACCATGGTTACGTCGGCTTATAAGTCGAAGTTTAACCGTAATGCCTGCAGCGGTTGGTGTTATCTTGTTTGGCGATAAGAGCCTTGCACATTTATTACTGTTAAGCCAAGTCATTTTAAGTTTTCAATTATGTTTTGCGATTGTTCCTTTGGTGCAATTTACTAACTCAGAACAAATTATGGGAAAATTTGTCAATCAAAAAGGAACACAAATCATTGCTTATGTTATCTCATTCACCATTATTATGTTAAATAGCTGGCTTATCTTTAAAACATGCTGCTAAAAGACTAAATATTAATCTATTATTTTTCTATTATTCACTTCATTGTCTTTGATTGCCATTTTTCATGCATCTGCTTCTTGATTTCTTGCTTAATCAATTCTTCAATCTCTCGATTGCCTTTTAATCGCGCATGCATAAGTGCATCGCAATCGTTATTATCTTGTATATCAACGCGAGCACCAGATTTTAGTAATAATGAAACAAGCTGTTTATTTCTTTGGTCAATGGCATAGATTAATGGCGTATAGCCCTGGGACCATTGACTGTTGAGTAGTTGATCTAACATGTTATGTGAACGTGCATATTCGAGCAACACATATATTTTCTGAATATTATTTTGCTCAACTGCTTTTGAAAAGACACTTCGCCTATCCCAATTGGTATACGATGGATCTGCCCCATTTGATAATAACAGTTTGAGTTCTTTACCTTTAGCAACATGATTCAAAGCACTGCTTAAATTGCTTTTACCTTCAGTAGTAAGTGGTAAAGAAAGCTTACTGCATAAGAATTTGATATGTTTTAATTGGTTTTTTTTAAAAATCGATTGCTGAATTGCATTAATAACGATATCTTCCGGTAAATCAAGGTTTGGCTGAATGGTAATCCCTTTAAGGCAATTCGATGACAGTTCTGGATATGTTAAGATATTCAAATTATGGCTATGCACCTTTAAACTATTCATATTTAGGTTTGCATTGTTATTTATTAACGTTACTACGGCTTGCCTATTCTTTGCCGTAAGGGCAGCGACGAGCGGTGTATGCCTATAATCTGACACATCATCAATGCTGGCACCTTTATCTATTAAATTCTGTATAAAATATGAATTTGCATAGCGTGCTGCATGATGTAATGTTGTTTGAAAACTTGCATTGGTATAATTGACTGATACATGTTGGCTCAATAGATAATCAAAATTTTTTTTCGCTTGTAAACAAATAGCTGCTTCAAGCAACGTTGTTCCATGATGATACAATGGTTCATTTAAATCGCTCCCATTGGTCAATTCTTTGAACGTATTAAGATCATCATAACGTAGAGAACTGATTAACTGAATTTTGTCTGGAATTGCGCCAGTAGCATCTGCATAATAGACTAAACTATTTTTATCGAATAACTTTTTTAATAAATCAAAGGTACATTTATACTCTTTTTTATTACAATCTGTTCTAGAAGGTCCTTTGAAAATAGCCTCTTCTTGGCGGTCAGCAATAATATCTTTTAGTGCAATACGTTTCATGAAGTAACGAACAATATGTTCATAGCCATATAACGCTGCTGTTGATAATGGCGTTCTTCCAAAATTATTTTGAATATGCGGACTTGCATTGTTTTTTAATAATAACTCAATCATTGCGCCATTATTATTAACAACTGCGATATCTAAGGCCGTGCGCCCTACATAATTTCGGTCATCGAGTGGAACGCCATGATGAACAAGAAATACTCCTGTCGCAAAATTTTCTTTTTTACGAGCACAATGCATTAATAACGTTTCTTCATTCTCATCTTTTACCTCCTTTAAGTTCAGATCAATTTTATTTTGACATATTTTTTGTAACAGATCGCCATTCGTATTATTTACTATATACAATAGTAATCCCGGATACAGAGAAGGCTTTTTTTCTAATACCTTCGTGATAATTTGATTATCATGACAGAGCACTGCAGCTTTTACTGGCGATTGTCCCCAACGACCTTTTTTATTAACATCCGCCCCTTTTTTGAGTAAGTACAAAGCGCTCTCTGTTGCATGCGAAGAAATTGCACAAGTAAGTGCCGTTGATTCCTGATCTTCACTCAGTTCATCCTTATCTACACCTTTGTTTATTTTATCCCCAGAAAACTCTGGCTGGCTATACCCAGATGACAGGTCGTTTTCCGGGGTCCCCGATACTGGGTCCCAATCGCAAGATTGGGTTAAAACCACGGTCTTTAATCGGTGCGTGGGGTTTATTAACCATTTTGCCAATTGAATGTTATTGGCGCTCGCTGCATGCATCAACAGTGTGCACGGTGGTTGTTGTGATTGAGCATATATGTTCGCACCCCGGTCAATTAAGATTTTACATGCGTCAATATTCTCTTTGTTACGCGCTGCAAGAACCAGTAAGGTGTTCTGATTTTTATCCAGTGGCGCATTAACATCAATATATTTGCACACAGTGTTCAATGCATCATTGTTATCAAATAATACGGCAGTTTTAGCAAAATTAACTAATACTGGTTTAAGTTCTTCTCGCGCTTGCGGTGTCTTCATCGCATTCATTTGCGATGTAATAAGATCCTGCAGATGTGACGCATGCCCCATAATGGATGCTTTGCCTGCTACAGCAAAATCGTCTTTATAATCAGATAAAAATGAGACGTATTCTGCATTATCGCTATCTAATTGTGTATACGAAATATTATTTGAAATTATGTATGTGGCCCCTTTAAATTTCAAACTTGTTATTTCTTTATTCATGCCAAATAGCAGATTGATACTATTTAATACTATTAATAGATAACTCTTTTTTATGTTCGCTTTATTTGGCCAAAGATTAGACATTCCTCTCCTTCATTTGAAAATTTAGTCTGAAGGATAGCACAAATATTTTTTTTTAACGATCCCGTTTTATATAAAATAATAGGTATAGTCAAAAGCCATATCGCCGCTCGCCAGTGCACAGAATATCAAACGAAGGCTTGCTCGCCTTAATTTTTAAGGGCTTTGAAAAGCAATTCCCGTACTAAATGTTCATTATAGGAAGAATAATTAATTCTTCCTTTTTCAAGCTCATTGTTCTCTTTTATTAGCTTGTGTACGCTATAATTATTAACGTACTTTGGTAAAGCCTTTGTTACTTCTTCTGGTTTCATTTCAAAATGAGTTGCGGTATTAAATAATTGATCAAAAAAATTTTCTAATTGATTTTGATCTGGTTGTTGTCCATTAAAGCGAGAAAGAAAAGTGTCATACGTAATAAATTTAGTATTCATTTTTTTAGTCGCAAATTCGGCAACAAATTGACAGAAAAAATCCTCTTTACCCTCTCCTACTACGAACAGTCGCAATCCTCTTTCGTGTATTACTTCGGTGATTGTATGATTTTCCATCGCAATAAGCGAGAGATATAGTACATTAAGCCCAAACAATAGTACAAATTTATGTATCATTTTTCTCCTTTTTAAGAAAAAATTAACTTCATTACATTACAAAATCACGGAACAAATAGTGAACTTTTGTAATTATTATACAAATGCAACATTATCATTTTGCGTTGACACTAGCAACATCGTCTTGATTTTAATTGCAAACTATTTTATCGTTGAACTTGGCGAATATATTATTATAAATCAAAGGAGAGGATATTATGATAAGAAAGCTATTCATACCGACCATCTTATGCATTGTTACAGCTCAAATAGACTGCTCAATAAAAGAAAAAATAACCAAATCAGCTGAAAAAATCACCACATTACGTCAAGACGTTAAATCAGGTAAAGATTTACAGAACACCCAAGAAATTTGTGGGGGAAGCAATTGCTGCGGTAATTCATGTGGTAGATGTGGCAAAGATTAAATCACTAAAACCTTTTTAAGTTAACTGCAAATAAGTGTATAAGTATTCTTATTTGCAGTTATTACAAATATGAATATTAAACTCAAAATAACAATTTTATCATCATCTTTATTCCTACTCGCAGTTTTAGCCTATCTACGTATATATTCAAGACAATTCGAAACTGATGAAGTTTTGATGAGCAATATTATGAATTATTCGATGATAAACGTAGTAAAACGCTGTCAAAAAGACTTCGGTTACAATGACGATGATATGATTATGCTTGAGCGTGAATTAAAACGCTATCTGATTTTGTGCGCAATTAAAGAAAATGCAAATACTTCGGTGAACATGTATAGCACTGATGTTGATAATCTTTGGCATTCTTTCATCTTATTTACTAAAGAATATGCCAATTTTTGCAATAAAAATGCCCGGCATTTTATACACCATACACCACGCGTGAATGAAACGATAACACCTGAAGAATTGCAAGAATCTCGAAAAGCTTTTCGCGCGTTTATAGAAACGTATGAAAAAATTTTTAAAGAAGAAATTCATCCAATTTGGCTTTTAGATCGATGCCCCGTTTAGTGTAAATATCGTCTTATCCTTAATGGCAATTATTTTAATAATTAAGCAAATTTTTTTAAAAAAGATAAACACACAAACGTCGGGCATGACGCCGTCTAAAAAAACTGTTTTAAAGAGCTTTATTTTTCAAGATTTATTTTTATGAGCTTTAAATACAAGAAGCGGTAGTGCATAATAAATACCATTTTTCTGAGCATCAATTTTGTTTACATAGGTATCGATTATTTCATGCAAAAATTCATTATGCTGTATGGTATCGACATTTAATCGTTTCAAAGATGATTTAAATAATGGTTTCAACCAATTCAACAAATGTTTTTGATGAGAAAAATAATAAGTTTCCTCTCCTTTAATAAATTCATAGCTTAAACCAGCGTTTGCAAATAACCTCTTATATTTCATCACATCATCTTCTTGCATTCTATTATTTATATTTCGTTTTGCCTGAAGGTTCAATAAATTTCGTTTGTGAGCAACTTCCATAAATGAAATCATCATAGCGTTATTATCATTTTTAATACTAACAGATCCAATAAATTGACCATCGGGTTTCATACTTTGTGCAATTGCACATAAGGCCTGTTGCTTCTGATCCTCTTCGATCCAATGTATACACAATGAGGAAAATATTAAATCATATGTTTCTTTTTCTTTTAATTGGGTAACATCAATCACTTCAAAGACAAGATTATTAAACACTTCTTTATGTTCGTTTGCATAATCAATCATATTTTTTTTTGCATCAATTCCTTTTATTTGAGCAGCATATTTTGCCAACTGCTCTGTAACTCGCCCAGTGCCACAACCAACATCCAGAACGTTCATTTCTTTGCTTAACAAAAGAGGTTTTACCGAATTTTCAATAATTTTCATAGCGATTTGATATTGCGGTTCAGAATCTTCCTTATACTGAGTACCATCCCAAAAATAGACATGCATACAATAGAGAGATGAATAGAATAAACATATAATGAATAGAGGGGATTTAGAAATCATACAGTTTCTCCTTTTTTAAGCAAAAATCATTTTGATTAATCTACAAAAAAATAAACCGCGAGTAAAATGATAGCGGTCAAAAAAAAGACCCAATAAAATATATCTCAAATGCCATCACAATATAGTTCATGATACCAGCTACAATTTGCTAATTCGAAAATTGCTTCCATTGTTTCCATTGTTCTTGCATTTATTTGTATCTTTCAGTATCAGATAAAACAGTATTAACGGCTTGCAAATAATTATTCCAAACCTCTTTATTTACAAGATTATTATTGGAGTCAAAACGAGTATCATATAATATAACTATTACATCATCAAACCGTCCGTATACTGAATATAAAAATTCTCGCATTGCCAAAAAGGCCGTTTTAATTGTTATTTTATTATCTATTGTAGGTTCTTTTGAATAGTGCAAAATATCGTTTATTGCTTTATCCCAATCACTAGAAGCAGCAGGATCTCCTGTTCCTTCCCATAGTATACTTTGACTAATATCGCCCAATAACGAACCAATATCATTTGAATTGGTAACTTTATAATAAAACTGATCTACAAATTCAATCATTACATCTAAAGCTTCTTGTCTTGTTAAAAGTCTTTCCATTTAATTCCTTATTTTCTTTTATTTTTACATAATCCAGTTTCAGGATCATAGGGTTGAGGAATATCATTTATTCCCGCATTTTTAACTTTATTATCTCTCACGCTTGCCCATATTTGTTTCCCATTAGCATTAATTCTTCCATACCATTGATTATTATGCCTATCTGGACCTGCATAATTTTTTGGGTCATTTACAAGATCATTAATAATTTGCCTATTTTCAGGAGTGTCTTTTTGTATATGCCCCGGTGATTCTCTGAAAATATGTTTTATATCGTTTATATTTTCTGAAATAGTTATTTTTACTTCTTGAGATTGATTTTCGAATTCTTGTCTAAAAATAAAGTCACTAATTTTAGGAGGCTGAATTCCACCGCATCCGGGTTTGATTTCTAAAACTACCGGCTCAAAACATCCTCGAACAGGTTGTTGCAACGTAGGCGGTATGGAATTTACTAAAACTGAATCTTCAATTTTTGGTGGTTGAATATCACCGCAACCAGGTTTTCTTTCAGGCAAAGGGACAGGATTAAAACAACCGCGATTAGGCTCTTTTGTTGGATCTTCTTCCAATACATCACACAACAGCGGTTTATTTGTTTTTGAGTCTTTTAACCCTTTATTTTCTTTTCTTGAAAAATAGTAGAAACAACTTTCTAAAAAAGTAGGTTCTGGACGTGAATAAAAGTTTAAAATTGATTTACCATTTTCATTAACGGTTAAGACAATTCCCTCATAACCACTTTTTCTTAACTTTAATAGTTCATCAGGAGAATATATTTTATCAATTTTAAAATCAGGATCGTATTTATTTGAATAATCTAATAAAAAACCAAATTGAGGCACACAATCTTTGGCTGCATTATAAAATGCTTCTTCACGAGAAAATTCGCTACTATTATATTCAAAAACTTTATCTTTAATTGATTCAGTGGGAGTGACCGTATGATATCGGTGATATTCATCATCTGACTTTTGATGCCAAATTTTTTGATATCGATATTCATGTCGAAATGTGCCAGAAATTAACTTATAAGCGGTAAACCCTAATGCACTAATAGCTAAACCAGCGACTACGGGAGGCAATGTAATTGGGTTAGAAATCGTTGCTTGAAAAATGCATATTCCAACAGAGGCTATTCCTACTGATGTTGGTTCAGTGTGAACCATTGGTAATGATTCTTTTATTCTGCTTACAATATTTTTATAATGAATTTTTAATTTTTCTCGCGAATCATGAGCAACAGATTTTAATCCTTCATGAGCAGAAGCTTTAACTTCTTGACAATATTTTATCGTATTCGAACAAGCTACTTTTAACTGATTCTTTTTATTATGAAGCGCAAAACGTATTTTCGATTTTTCATATTGATTTAAAGAAAAAACATACTTTGGACAAATTTGGGAAGTTGTTGCAATATAATTACTTTTCTGATCAACCTCTTCAAGATTTTTTGAGTTGATTTTTTGTAACAATTCGCATTCTATAAATGCCTCTTCCATTGATTCAAACTTTTCGCGAGATCGAATCGCCGATTCTGATTTAATGACGACTTCGACCTCATCGCTTGTCGAGCTTATGCTTTCATCAGAATCAAAAGAATTAGATTTAATTGATGAATGACTCATTTTTAACTCAACAATATTGTTTTGAGTTAACAAAGAATCTTGATTATTCATTGAAAACAGAGAACTTATGAAGAGCAAAGAGGAGTAACTATTAATTTTAAAAAATTTCATTTATCATGCCTATCAAAATATATCTCAAATGCCATCACAATATAGTTCATGATACCAGCTACAATTTGCTTTCTTTCCGGTAGAATCAATTGCTTTGCGGATATAACGACATAAATGTTTATTGCAATTTTTAGCATCTGTATGACAATCAGCAAATTGTTTTAATAGTGAGGTGGTAGCTATATTTTCTAAATCACGATTAGAAAATGTAGGCTTTTCTGTATTATGTTCAGGATCTTTCTCTGTACGGTCAAGGACGATTGCAATTCGTTTTGCAAAATCATGCTCTAAGGTAACATTCCTGTCTTGAAATAATTTCTTTATTAATTCTGTTCTTTGATCAACCGTTAAATCCTTAATTTCTGCAATGGCGCCACCAAATCTATCTTGAACTGCTGGATCCAAAGATTTTAAATCATTCGTTGCGGCAATAATGTACACATTGGGATTATTTTGTAACTCCTGCATTTCGGTCAACAGCGTTATTAATGTTGCGCGATGCTCATTGTGCGTATTATCTTTTCTTCGTGTCCCGATAGCATCAATTTCATCAATAAAAATTAACAAGGGTTCATTGGTAGTTTTTGCGATTTCAAATGCTTGTCGAATTTTACGAGACGATTCGCCGATATATTTGTCACCAAAAAATGATGCTGTAAATGATAGGTAGGCTATGCCTAATTCTTCGGCAATAACTTTA
>JANWKD010000012.1 GCA_025451595.1 Candidatus Babeliales bacterium
ATGTTTTAATTAATTAATTTTGCATTAACAAATACAGCAACTCCTTGCCAGTCTGGGCGCCCCCAAATATGTTTTAAGACAAAGCCTTGTTGAGTAAGAAACTCATAAAGATCTTGAAAAAGGGTCATGCCTTTGCGAAATTCTTTAAAATTGGCTTCAATCGAAATAACTTTGACTGTTGCAAGAATTGTCGGTGCATGACGAAGAATGGGGAGCTCTGCTCCTTCTGTATCAAGCCAGACATAATCGACCTTGGTTATATTGTTGGCATGTGCCCATTGATCAATTGTGGTGCATTGAACAGTAATCGGTGTGTCTTTATAATTTACTCCGTCGTAGTTTATGTCATTAGGAATGGTGATATGGTCGAAGTTATCTTTTAGCAATGAAGAAGCGCCTGGAATTTTCTTACTTTCATAAAAGGTTAGCGTTCCTATTTTATCAAATAAGGCACAAGGATATAAAGTGAATCCTTGTATATGTTCAGTATTTTTTTGGGATAAAGTATAATGCTGTGGAAGTGGTTCAAAGCCATAAATAGTTGCATTTGGCCATAATTTTTTCATGCGAAGTGTATCCTCTGCATCACACACTCCTGCCTCAAGAATAATGGGGTTTACTGGTAAGAATGGTATTGCATATAATGCTGCATTAGAATCATCTTCCTGAATCCAAGGAAGTTCATCAACATTGTATGCCGTTGAAGACAACATTGTAAATATTGTGAGGCTGAATACTATTTTTTTCATGGTTTCCTTAATGTTTTCTTATTTTTCATTTAAATTACTGATTTAAAATATCTTTTTTTATAAATAATGCGTCGCCATATCTTCCGACATCACATGATTTCCATACTTCACAAAAACCTTCTGACTCAAGAAATTTTTTGAAATCAGGATATAGAGTTGAGCCTTCACGAACCGGTACAAATGAAATTTCAGTATAAATTGCTTTGACTGTTTTTAATATGTCTAATCCATTTTGTAAAGCGTAATATTCGTGGCCTTCCATATCAAGCCACATAAAATCAATGTGAGAAATATTATTCTCGTGGGCCCAGTCATTAAGTGTGATACAAGGAACTTCAATTGGTGTTTTATCGAATTCACTTTCATTCCACTCTACAGGATAGCCAATTGAAGACGCGGCATTGTTTGGAATATCTATATAAAAATGAGTTTTTCCTGAAAAGGTTGTCAGAGCATATGGATAGCATATAACATCAGGCAAATGCTGAGTTTCTCTTACCATGATTTCAAATGAGCTTGGTAATGGTTCAAAAACAAGCATGGTGGCATTAGGCCATAAAGATTTCATTCGATTTGTGTCTTCTCCAAAATGCCCTCCGGCTTCTAAAATAACAGGAGATTCAGGTAAAAATGGTTTAACAAAAGCGAGCATTTCGTCAGGGTTTTTAAAAGATATTGTTGGTAATATCTGAAGATGTATTGCCAAAGATGAGAAGAGAAATATGTTTTTTGTGAATTTAATGATCATTTGCTAAGTCCTTATAATAATTCATTAAAGCTTCTGTTTCATTATTACCCGAAGCGCTATTAAAACAAGATGCTTTGTTTCCTAATTTATGCATTACTTTTCCAAAAAATAGGGAACAGGTTCAAATGAGGGTGAGCAGTTGTTATGTGTATGTTCTAAAACTAAAATAGACCAATCATCAAAATGGGTACCGGCGTCAATAACTACATCACCTGGTTGTACAAACGTTTTGATCATCAAATGCTCACCATCTTCGTAAGGATTCCAATTGCCATAACCCATTTTTTCAGTTTCATGAGAATTCATGTAGAGGGAAATAATATTTCTTTTTGACTCAACGATTGAGGGAATATCAGCAAAAATGAATTTCGACGATACTAGTAGGCCAACTAATAAGACATGTGTTTTCATACGCTTCTCCTTGAGTGATTAAAATATCAAGCACACTAACAATGTATCAAAGATTGAGCAAGAGTATGCGGTGGGCATTATTGAGGCTTGAGTTTAGGAAAACCGGGGAAATTTTCATGCATATCATCATCATTTAAATCAATTTCATTAATTCGCAGAGCATAGCAATCTGTACAGTTCAATTTTTTTGAATAACCAACTTTAAAAAAACCATCTGAAAGATAATTTTTTACGCCTACTACTACTATAGGATCACCGCTGTAACTCAGGATTATGCTCTTTAAATATTTTGTATTAAAAAGTTTTTCTATCGATGTTTCATAGGTATCAAATTTATTAAAATATATACTATCGACAAAAATAGCATTTACATCAGTGACTGCCACTAATTCATAGCCTTTTTGTTTTCCTAATCTTTTGAGTGAAGCAACAGAGCACCCTATCTCCCAACTATGATCTGAGTATTGTTGATAAATATCGTAATAATATGGGATAGTATGGTTAAATTCTATGATGATAACTCGTGGGTGAATTTTTAAGTTTTCAAAAACATGATAATCATTGCCATCGATATCTAATGATAACAGGTCTAGTTTATGGACACCCAGTTTATTAACAATAGAATCAATGGTATCACCTAAAGTTTCATCTTTTTCTATATATGTTTTTACCAATGTACAATTACCATAATTTTGGATACTTGGTTCTAATGTTTTTAGTCTTTCTGGGTCGCCTTCAATGAGTATTGCCTTCCACCCCAAATTTTTCCAATAATGTGCAATATTGGATCCACCTGGACCATCACCAGCTCCAACCTCTAAACAAGTTTTAGAATCGGTCCCAATAATTTCAAATATTTTTTCGACAATACCATCTTCTCCATATTGAGAATATTTATTGTGCGCAAAATCGCTTAATTTAGCCTTATTGGTGGCAAAAGAGCTTTGTACAAATAATATGCTTAGTAACATAATGCCCGAAGTTAATGTGTTCATTGTTTAATTCCTTTTTAAAAAATTATAGTGTTCAATTAATTTTTATGTTTGCAGACTGCATAGCCATTGCGTAAATGTATATCTTCTTCAAGAGCTCATAATTGGGGTCCTGCATAAGTCTATGATAGTTATAGTAGTTTTTAAATATGTTTGTATCATCTGTTGCAATTTTTTCTTGGATGGATGGGGGATAGATCAAGTTTGTTTATTTACACGAAAGCCACGGCTTTTAAGCTGTGGCCGCGTTTACTCAAGATATGCTACTAAAACAGCATTTTTTTCTTTTCCAATGTGTCCACCATTTTCCAACTCAAATCTGTAATGAGCGTTTATTTCTAGAAGTTTTTTTTTCATAGATTCTAAACTAATATTTCCAAAGTATATATAGTCTATTAAGATAGTATGCTCTTTTATGTGGTGTTTTTTAATTTGATCTAGCTCTTGTAAAACATAGTTGTTTTTTTCAGGATTTGTCCAATCTGGAAATTGACTTGCTAATACAAAAGTAATGGGCTTATTAATTTCATGGATAATACTTGCTAAATCTAGTACAGAATTGTTGTGATATACGTGATATAAGTGAAGATTTTTTGGCTTATAATCATTGATATATTTAGGAATAACAAATTGTTGAGAATGATTGACTAATATACCATTTTCTTCAACACCATATATTTCAGAAAATGCACCATTATCGCAATTTACTTCAATCGCACGTGCAAAAATTTCGCCACTAGCAATGCCTGTACAAACAAGGACCGGGTTGGTATATTTTTGCAATATATGAGGGAAAATATCAGCTTTTGCAATCGAGCCTATTGCGAATAATAATGTTACTAATTTTATCATGTTCATATATAAATCCTTTTTATCTTATTTATCTTAAAACTTCTATTGATGAGACAAATTTTTCAGCTATAATTTTTGGATCAAGAAATGCTTGTAATGGTGCGGCCGTATAAATTTTTTCCACATCATTTACATGTTTAAATTTAATTTTGCTGGATTCTAAGATATCATCCCGTATAAAAAATAAATTTATGGTCTCAGATTCTTCATAAATAAGAGAATAACCAAGACTTCTTCCAAGATTAAATAAAGCTAAAATGCTTGCTCCAAAGTAATGTGAGCCATCCCATTCTTCATTGGCGGAATATTTTATAACTTTGTCTTCATTAAAATTAAATTGGGAGTTAAATTCTATAACCACAATTCTTGGTTTATATTTTTTACTTAACGCTCTCCAGACATAAAAGTCATGTCTATCAATGTCAATAGAAATAAGATCGAATTCATATGGAACATTATATTTTTCAAATAAATCACAAATGTTTTCTGCTGTTATAAATTCTTTATGTAAATTTATTTGTAAATCGTCATTCATATTATTTGAACAAGCTCCATCAAGAAGTAATCCTGTCCAACCATATTTTTCTCTAAAATACTTTACATTGGAGCAAAAATGACCATCCCCGGCACCAAATTCAACGTAATACTTATTTGTTGTACCAATAAGCTGAAATATTTTTTCTAAAACTCCATCTTCTCCGTGTTGCGCGATTCTTCTTATTTCATATATGCGTAAATTAATTTCATCCTCTTTTGTACTACATAATATATTGATTGAATTAAGTAATACAAAACAGAGTAGTTGTGTAATTAATGTATATTTGATCATTACTATCCCTTATTTATAGTTATAATTTATAGTTATAGTTTTTACTAAGTCAGGGTTTCAAAACCCTGACCTAGGGTTCAACTAATTTTTACGTTTGAAGATTGCGTAGCCATTGCGCAAATGTATATCTTCTTCAAGTAACTCATAGTTAGGGTCTTGCAGAAGGTGATGATAATTACGATAATTTTTGAATGTGTTTATATCATCGAGAAGAATGAATTTTGCGCCATAAATCAATTTGAATTCCGCCATGCCGGTGAACTCCGAACCATCGATTAATACAACATCAAAATTTTCTATGCCATGTTCTTTTTTAATAATTTCGATGCCTGTTTGTGGAACATTGGCAGATTTGACGTATTCAATATCCTGTTTGAGCCAGCCAATAACACGTGTGTTTCCATACATATTAAGATTTGTTTTGGTAGTATTAAGGAATGCAAGGACTTCGTCTTCATGGGGAAAAGCTTCCAGAGGAACAGAGGATGCGTTGTAACATTGCACGCAGGATACATTGGCATAGCGTTTCTTTAATGCGGCAAAGCGTGGTGCAGAAATTTCCATACAAAACAATGTAGGATGATGAGGATTCTGGCTGATACCTAATGCAAATGCTTCAGTGCTCCCATCTCCGCTGGACGAACCAATTTCCAAAATGGTTGAGATAGGCTCAGTTTTTGCAAGAGTATAAATTGCTTTATAAAAGGCATCATTTTTGATTTCAGGAGGGATAATTCTATCGAGCTCTGATTCTGTAAAAAGAGATGTGCATGAGATGAGTGCACACATAGTGAAATA
>JANWKD010000013.1 GCA_025451595.1 Candidatus Babeliales bacterium
CAGGCATCAACTAAGAAATTAACTTTACTGAGCAATCTTGATTAAGAAAACTTGAGGCGTCTATCTTTTCTTTGCAAAAGTGAAAATAAATAGGTGAAAGAAGCTCTGAGCCTTGTAACTTTTTCTTATTTTTTTAGCATTATTATCATCACGTGAGTCAATTCGAAAGTTTTGAAAAGGATAAAAATTATGATGCAAACATCCCATTTTAACGTTTACTCCAATATCACAGAAAATAATAATCAAGTGACTTTTACACAAGACATTACTACAGGAATTTATAAGCACTATAAAGGAAAATATTATCTTGTATTATTTTGCTCAACACATACTGAAACAGAAGAAAAACTAGTTATTTATCAATCTCTTTATGGGGATTTCGGCATATGGGCTCGACCATTAACAATGTTCCTCAGCGATATCGAATATGAAGGGCAGCTACAATTACGATTTAAAAAAGTTGCTGAATCTTCTGAAGTTGCCAGATTTTTCACATTATAAAAGCAAAACCTATTATGAATAAACCAGTAAGAAAAAAAATTAAATCAACCTATGAAGAATTTATGGAAGAAAAAACTTCAGAACAAAAGGAAAAATATGAAGAAGGTTATAGAGATTTTTTGCTTTCAGAAATGATTTTAGCCGCAATGGAAGAAGATAATATTTCTGTTAGAGCGTTAGCAAAACTCGCAGGAGTATCACCAACTACTGTGCAAGATATGAAATCAGGATCAAAAGTGAGCTTCAATACAAAAAGTTTTTTTAAAATATTGTAAGGTCTTGGCTATGAAGTTTTGCTTGAACGAAATGGAACCATAACTTCATTAGGGCTTTCAAGTGATAATAAAAAGAAATAAAATATTAAGAAATCTTTTGCAATATTTCATTGATCGATTGCTGATCAGGATTTGCAACAAAATAATGAGGAATATAGGGTTGATTGTGGCCTCGTTTTCTATTGCGATACACCTTTGATGAATAAAATCGAGATCTGATTTTGCAAGATCTTGCCATTCATTCGCCGATGATATGCATGAGCACAAAAATATCATAACTGTTATTACTTTTAAAAATAGCATTTATGTCCCTTGAAATTTAGTTCAAAATAATTAAGCATACGTGGCAAATACGTTATTCATAAAAATATGTTGCGGGTCATACACATTTTTATTCCTTACTCACTTAGTTAAAAAATCGTTGAAATATATGTGGCGTATTATTACTTTCTGCAATTACCGTCGCAAGACCAACGGGTTCTTTCGCTGACAATTTTTTTATCGCTTCTTTAAAAAGTTGATAATCAGCTTTACTAAAAAGTACTATTCTAATTTCTTTAACTAAATAAGAATTTTTAATAACCGTTTTTATCGCAATACAAGCTGCTTCTTTTAATGGAAACTTATAAATACCAGAACTAATAAAAGGAAATGCAATGGAATCAATATTATTTTGCTGCGCTATTAATAGACTATTATGATAGGTATCGGCAAGCAATGTACGTTCATTGTTAGTGCCACCGCTCCAAATTGGTCCAACCGCATGAATAATATAATCAATACCGCGATTTTTTTTCAAATCAAAACTTGGGGTAATAACGGCCTGTCCCGTTTGACAGCCTTGAGGAAATTTATTATCGATAAACGTTTGTAGTTTCGTTAAACCGGCGTCCTTAAAAATAGCGCCACAAACACCGCCCCCATTCTGCAATTGTGCATTCGCTGCATTCACAATGGCTTGGCAACCACTTTTACAAATATCACCACGTTCAATAACAATCTTATGAGAATTTTCTTTATTGATATATTCAATCGATTCGTTATTTTCGATCAATTGCCAACCGTTATTTGAACCTGCAATTACTGACAGAAAAGACCAACTGATACTTAACAAAACAAGCGATATTGCACTAATAATGCGATTATTCATAATAAATCTCCATTTAAACTTAAAAGTTACATATTTCATTAAAATGATATGTTGAATATTTCAGTTTGTCAATAGCCGCTATTTGATGAAATGAGGCTTTATTCCACTATTTCTATCTTTTTTATGGAAGGAATGCGCTCTTTGAGCTTTTTTTCAATACCCATAGTAAAGGTATAAAAAGACAAAGGGCACCCAATACAGGCACCCTTTATTTTGATATAAACTATATCATTTTCGCATTTTATATATTCAAGATCACCACTATGTTGTTGAACATAGGGCTTTACTTCTTCAATAAATGCTTTAATCGATAATTCTATCTCTTGCTGAGATTGCATATGGCATTAGACCCATTCAATTTTGGCAATAGGCGCCATATCTTGTACTCGACGACCCAGAGAAATCACGCGAGTATAGCCACCATTACGCTCTACGTATCGTGGTGCGATTTCAGCGAATAATTTTTCAATGGCAGTATCTTTATAAGGCAACAATGCCTTTACCTGACGATATGCATTAAAATTTTTACCTGAACGTGCCAACGTTACCAATTTTTCAGCCAATCGTTGAACTTCTTTAACCGTAGGCTTGGTAGAAATTAAGTGACCATATGAAATAAAATGAATCACTTGATTACGCAAAAGTGCTCGTTTGTGCGCCGGCTTTAAATTTAACTTTTTCTTTCCCGATTGATGTATCATAATTCTAATCCTTAGCCATTCTATTATTCATCATCTTCGTCATCAAAATCATCTTCGTCATCAATTTCATGATCTTTCATGTATCTTTTGACATCGGTTTCATTGATATTCATACCAAACGATAAACCGAACGCCTTAAGGCTATCTTTGACTTCATTTAACGATTTGCGACCAAAGTTTTTTATCTTAAGTCCTTCATCTTCCGTTAAATTAACCAAATCAAGAATACGCTTAATGCCATGGTTCATCAGACAATTATGAGCGCGCACTGATAATTCTAACTCATCAATAGGCTTTAATAGTAAATCAACAGGAACTCCCTTAAGGCTGAGCTCTTCTGTTGCTATTGGTTCTTGCTTGGTTTCAGCTGGCAACGCAGAAATTTCATTAAATGGTATCTCTGCACTCAGCAAAAAATGCTCTAATTGAGTACGCAAAACCGAAACAGAATAATGTAATACTTGTAACGGGTTTTCTGATCCATCGGTCTTAATACGCAACGTTAATTTATCATAGTCAATATCACCACCTACCCGAGTTTTTTCAACATCGAAGGTAACATTTTTTACGGGTGAAAACATAGCATCCAAATAAACGCGATCATCTTCTTGCAATGATTTTCCCGCGGGCCATTGTGCTGGTTGATAGCCGCGTCCAGATTCTACAAAGAATTCAATCTCAAGATCTCCGCCCTTTGCAACATGTGCAATAACATGATCTTTATTAACGAGCTCTAAATGATCATCGGCAGTAATATCACTCACGCGCGCAACCGCTTCACCTTGAACACGCAATTTCATTGAACCGGGAAGCCCTTCTTTATTGCGAATAATAATTTCTTTAATATTAAGAACTATTTGCATCGCATCTTCGACAACACCTGGCAACGAGGAAAACTCATTATTAACTCCCTTTATAATTACTGATGTTACTGCGGATCCTTCAACAGCACCAAGCAAAATTCTGCGTAAAGCATTACCTAAAGTAATACCAAATCCAGGTTCTAAAGGTTGTGCAATTAACTCGCCATAGCTATCTGTTAATGACCTTTTTTCCCAATTTAATTTGGGAATTGTCAGTGGCTTATACTCAGTTTTATCCATATAATCTCCTGAACCAATATACGCATTATGCCTACTTTATTTGGAATACAATTCAACAATGAGATGTTCTTCAATTGGTGTTTGAACATCTGAACGAACAGGGAATCTCAAAATTCGTCCTTTATATTCCTTTTTATTCAACTCAAGCCATTCTGGAACTTTAATACCAACATTAAGTCTTTTTTCAACAACTTGTTCCATGAAGACCTTCTTCTCAGCAACATTTGATGCCAATGAGATTTCATCATTAACATTCACTAAATATGAAGGAGAATATACTTTTTTTCCGTTTACCAAAATATGACCATGTACAATAATTTGTCGTGCTTGTTGACGGGAAACTGAAAACTTAAATCGGTATACTACATTATCAAGACGTCTCTCGAGTAAACTCAATAACCTTTCACCAGGAGCTTCCTGACTTTTGGTAGCCATCTTAAAGAAACGCTTGAATTGTCGCTCAAGCATACCGTACATATTTTTTACTTTTTGTTTTTCCTCAAGTTGTCTGCCGTATTCTGACAATTTTCTCATACGCTTTGATGACTGTTCTTGAGTTGCTGGAGTAGACTTTCTTTCCATATAGACCTTATCAAAAATTACTAATCAATAATTATTATACTCTACGTTTCTTTGGCGCTCTGCACCCGTTGTGTGGGATTGGAGTTGTATCTCGAAGAACAGATATATTTAACCCAGAAGCTTGAAATGCGCGAACAATAGAGTCTCTACCAGAACCAGGCCCGCGTAGATTAACTTCAACTGTTTTGACTCCCATATTTGCCATCTCTTTTGCAAGCGCAGCACCAATTTGTGTTGCCGCAAATGGAGTCCCTTTACGAGCTCCTTTAAACCCTAATCGCCCAGCACTTCCTCCGAGCAATACGTCACCAGACGGCGTTGTAATGGAAACGAGAGTATTGTTAAACGTAGATGTCACACACGCGACAACCGTATCCACTTGTCGCTTAACTTTTTTAGTTTTCTTTTTATACGCCATATTTATTTAACCCAATTTTACTTAATTATTTTTTCGTTGCTTTACGTTTCAATGCGACCTGTCCACCAGCTTTGCGAGGCCCTTTTCTTGTACGAGCATTCGTCTTCGTTCTTTGACCACGTACTGGTAAGCCTTTTTTATGACGCAACCCTCGGTACGATCCAATTTCTTGTAATCGTTTAATATTTTGCGTAATTTCTTTTCGTAGCTCACCTTCTGCTTTATACTTGGTAGAAACTACTTTTTGTATCGCCGCGATCTCATCATTCGTTAAATCATTGACTCGCTTATCAAAACTAATATTAAGCTCAGTCAAAATATCTTGGGAACTTTTTAACCCGATTCCAAAGATATAACGCAACGCATATTCTATACGTTTATTCGGAAGATTAACACCTTCTATTCTTGCCATAAAAATCCTCTTATCCGTGCCCGTTATCCTTGACGTTGCTTATGTCTTGGACTTCTATCACAAATTACGCGCACAACGCCTTCTCGTTTAATAATACGACAATTTTCACACATCTTTTTAACTGATGTTCTTACCTTCATTCTGTTTTCCTTGGGTTAGAAAAGCTAAATTTTTTCATTTTTGTAACGTAATACTATGCGTCCTCTTGTCAAATCATATGGTGATAATTCCAACGCAACTTTATCACCTGGCAAAATTCGAATATAATTCATACGCATTTTACCCGACACGTGACCTAAAACGATATGACCACCTTCAATTTCCACACGAAACATAGCGTTTGGTAATGTTTCACGGACAATTCCATCAATACGTATTACGTCTTCTTTTTTCTTCATATAACCCTCTCATTTCCTGAAAATCTTGTTATAATGTGCGGTCCATTTTCCATAATAATTATTGTATCTTCTATATGAGCAGCAAGACTCTTATCCACGGTTTTGACTGTCCAACCATCACTATCTACATAAACTTTATAACTACCCAAAGTGATCATAGGCTCAATAGCAAAGGCCATACCAGCTTTTAAGACTGGGCCATGACCAGGTTTTCCATAATTTACAATTTCAGGATCTTCATGCATTTTTTTACCAATACCGTGTCCTGCAAAATCACGAATAACACCAAATCCATGTCGTTCAACTTCATCTTGTATCGCAGCAGAAATATCCGATAACCGATTTCCCGGCACCGCTTTTTCAATTCCCTTGTCTAATGCCTGCTGTGCAACGGCAACTAATTGTTTAGTCTTAAGTTCTTGCGTTCCCACCACATAACAGCGCGCCATGTCAGCACAGTATCCTTTCCAAGAAGCACACACGTCAACTTTCACCAAATCACCATTTTTAATACGTTTCTTTTCATGAGGAACCCCATGAACAACTTCATCATTGATGGAGATGCAGCTTACATGCTTATAGCCATGATAGCCCATTGTTTGAGATATGAGTTCATTTTTTTTTAGCTGATCCTCAATCCACTTATCAAGCTCAGCAGTGGTCACTCCCTCTTTGACAAGAGGAGCAATAGTGTGCAAGATTTCGGAAATGTATTTACCTGCGGTTTCCATTTTCTGTATTGAAAACTTATCTTTAATAGTAATCATTAACTCACGCACATTACTTTTTTAAAGTCTTCAAATACGTCATGCAATGATCGATCACCATCAATCTCATGAACTTGATATCCTGTTGTTTTATAATAATTTATCAAACCATCTGCGTGCATATGATACGTTTGAATACGGTCTAACACCGTATCCTTTGCATCATCAGCCCTTTTGATCAAGGAAGTATTGCATTTATCACAAACTAACCCTTGCTTAGGCACTAACTCTGAATTTTCTTTCAAAGAATATACCGATTGACAATCTACATTCTGACACACATAGCGATCAAGTAGCCTATGGACTACGCTTGCATCTGATAAAGAAATCTTAATCACATTCATAGAACAAAATGATA
>JANWKD010000014.1 GCA_025451595.1 Candidatus Babeliales bacterium
ATGTTATCACGCAATTGGCTTATGCAGCACCCATTGTAGTGGCAACCATAGTTTCATATATAGTTGCGGGCATGCTAAGCACATTGCCCGTTTTGCTGAATAGTTTTATTTCGCTAGCGATAGGGATATTATTGAGTTTTGTGATGTTATATGCTTTGGGTAGAGCAAAAAAATAAGATTTATGATGTGATGCCTTATATAGCAGAAGGGCGGCGTCCAGCGGCTTCCAGCACATTCCTAGTTTTAGCTGCTTTAGAACCATTCAAATAGTTATATATAAAATATGCACATGTAATTCCGAACATTCCATACTCTAATGTCTTGTATACTGAATAGTCACCCTCGATACGGCCTTTTATCACAGCCTGCTTGTAACCTTCAGTTAATGCACAACTTAGAAAAAGCATTCCCCCTCCCCTAGTAGCTAATTTATAGACATTAGCATTAACCTTTTTATATGCGATATCCTCATGATAACTCCTTATAACATTATTTAGGCTAGAAGAATATATCGGATTGTCATTAATTAGCTTTTGTAATCCACGATAATTACTATTGCCAATATGCTCTAAAGCATCACGATTAATAGTTATTAAGCGATTATGTATTTCAAGGAACCGTTTAGTATGTTTATCATCTATAATTTTTTGGCCATCCCATGATTTTGAAAAATTGACAAATAGAAACATGCTTAAAATAAACAAATACTGAGAAAAATTCATAAATCAACTCCATTTCTAGTATAAACAACGATTTTTTTCTATAGTATTTATAATAATATCAAATTTATCAATGATTTTCAAATTGGGTTATTTTACGGTTTGGCTGATGAATGGCAAGATTCCGACTTCGCCAAGACTCCTACGGACAGGTCCGACTACGTTTTTTTATCGAAGCTTTCACTTCCGTTGTCGCTCTTTGAGCTATGCCAGACAGGTCGTTTTGCAAGATCTCTGATACTGTTCCCAATCGAAATATTGGGTTAATACCGCACGATTTCTAAACCGTGTGCGGAGTTCATTCTAAATACAATATTCGGTGCTTCGCCAATCTGTTTTCTATTTCTCGAGCATGAACAATACTAATTGCGTAGTTTGATAGGAACAGATTATGTTTAAAGAAACATTCACCACTCGTTAAATTTTTCTTTAACACAATTAATTCTCTAAATCCGCAAGATCTTTTCTTGTTCTCATTTAACCTATTCCATACTCTTTCTATGAACTCTCTTTCTTGTATTGCTTTTGTTTTTAAATCTTCTAATTCCTTGCCATAATCAGATCGATGCGGGTCTCGACGCTCTATACTATTAAATAGTGGTAGCAAAAAATTTAATTCCTCTAGGTCAGAATTAATGATAGCTTTTTCTATACGAGGCCTTAATTCGCTTCGACTGGGATATTGAGTTTTCGTTGAATAGGAGTTTAAAACTGTCAAAAATTGCAAAAAGATAAAAATTAAGAATCGAAAACTTATAGTCATATTTCTATTTTATGAATCCTTTTATTTGTACTCCAAACGAATTATTTATCTATTGCTACTCTCCATTTTTTCGTTTTCTCAATTTTATTCTCAAAACAAGCTTTTCAAATTATTCTGGACCGAACTTATTCTCTCGCCATACATCTAATTCATTAAGTTTATTATGAATTTTATTAGCATGCCTCACTTTATTCCAATAATAACCACTAAAAAGAAGTGAAAATAGTGAAGCAGTCCTCAGCCCTGAAGAATCAAAAGTCCATCCAGAAATCGCACAAGCCACAAATGATACCAAGCTTATCGCAGCTCTTGATTCATGCTTATCACGTTTTTTACTTGCCATCCAATAATGATCATTCGATACTTCTTTACAACTGCCGTACAAGTTTGGATTTCTTTGAATTAAACTCAAAAAACCCTCGCTATTAGAATTTCTAATGAAATCCTTGGCACTTTTCCAATGACGTTTATGTTCCAACTTCTCATTAGAGCAGGAATATACATTAAAAATAAATAGATTGAAGATTAATAAAAATTGAAAACTACGAGAATTTAACATCATATTTTAATCTTTAACACTCATTGTAAAATTTCTATCGCAGCCAGTATATCAAATGCCTTATGAATAACAAGAACAGGATATTGCTTTAGCTATGCTTCAAAGCCTTCATCATCTTCTTTTTCAAATTCCTGATCCATCTCAACAGGTGGCTGCATCATTTGTTCAATATCATCCATTGCTTTCGATAAATTTTCACTGAGCGACACGCATCCGTCAGGCACAATCCAATAGTTATCTTCAATACGCACACCAAGACTTTCTTGAGGAATATAAATTCCTGGCTCAATAGTAATAACATCACCTACTTGCAATGGCTCCTGATAATCACCAACATCATGCACGTCAAGTCCTAGAAAATGACCTATACCATGCATAAAGTACTTGTCATAACCCTTCGACTTTAAATAGTCATGAGCTAAATGATATAATGATTCTTCAGGTTTATTTTTATTTGATAACCATATACCAGGCTTTGCCAAATTCGCAATGTAATCTTGCGTATCTAAAACGATAGAATAAATTTCTCGTTGCCGTTTTGTAAATGTTTTGGCGACGGGATAGGTCCGCGTTAAATCTGCACAATAATAGTTATAGGAAGCACCAATATCAACTACAACCAGATCGTTTTTACCGATAATGGCATTATTTTGATTGTAATGGAGTACGGTAGAATTTTTACCAGACCCTACGATGGAAGGAAAAGCTATCGTTGCACCTGAACTAGTAAATATATACTCTATTGCCGCTTGTATTTCATATTCAATTGCACCCTCTTGTATCACGCGCGCTGCAGCTTGATGAGCATGAACAGTAATATCTATTGCTTTGTATATGAGTTCAATTTCATGATTATTTTTTTTGCGGCGCATTTGAGCAATAAGTGGCGAAACGTCTACGCATTGCAAAAGAAAGTTTGGTATAAATTGCGTAAGACGTTGCAGGATAAATCGCTGCTCAATATAAGCATATGGATGATCAGGATTGATAGTAAATATTGTTCTTTGCTGATCAATATCGTTGGTTAAGTCCTGAACGATTTGTGCATACTCAGATGCAGTAAAAAAAGGATGACATTGATATCCCTTACATGGATTGCCCGCGTATGAGATACGATCAAAACCTAACAACTGAGCCTTTTCAAGTGTTGGTTGTATAACACCAGCAACCCATTTTTCTCGTTCTGTGCCAAAATTAGGAACATACAGGCTACTCATTTCTTGCTCTAGATCAATAATAATAGTTGCAGCTGGCTCTTCAATACCGCTATAATAATAAAAAGAAGATTCCTGTTTAAAGGGAACTCTTTCTTGCTCAAAAGCACCAAAAAGAACGATTTTTGCATTTTGGTTGTTGGGGTACGCGCTTTTAATTTTTTTAATTAATTCTTTCCGACGCGTTGCGTACAGCGCATAATTTTTTTTTTCAATATGTGGCATATTATTTTCCTTACCAATGTAACTATCTATTAGTATCGCATCCCAAAAATTTTAATCAAATTGAGCTGAGAAAAAAATTAGCATTATTATTGCAATTTGAAATAATAATGTGATATGTTAAAAAGAAAAGGAATTAGCTTATGAAATTACGAAAAAAACTATTAATAACCTTATTATCTCTGTGGGCATCTTATAGCGTAACAAATGCAGAGCAATACTGTTCAGAATATGATCAACATTGTTCAGAGCCCCGTTACGAAGGACCAATTGATTGCGATGCGTGTTGCGCACAAGGTGATTTTGTATCGGATGAATGCTTAAGGCGATGCAATGGTTGTTACATGCGTAATGATCAAGCAACGAAAGAGGGCAACGATTGGCCTTCTGGACGACGCTAAAACGGACGCCGTTCATTCAACGCTTTAAATACGGTTAATCGATCCATATATTCAAGCGAAGAACCCACCGGTATTCCGCGTGCAAGACACGAAACTTTAATTGCTTGTTTTTTCAATCGTGATGCAATGAACACCGCGGTAGCTTCACCTTCGGGCGTCTGGTTGGTCGCTAAAATAACTTCTTGAATAGGCGCTATACAACGCTGTACCAATTGATCGATAGTCAGATCCTCGGGCCCAAGCCCATCAAGCGGAGAAATAACACCACCAAGCACATGATACAAACCATTATAGCCGCCCGTTTTTTCTACGGCGATAAGCTCTTGCCATGTTTCCACGACACAAAGTATTGTAGCATCACGCTTTGCGTTATCGCAAAAAGAACATTGTCGATTATGCTCTTTCCAAACAAAACAGCTATCACATTGCTTAATATTATACTTTGCATCAAGAATCGCTTTGCATAATTGTTCGGCCTTATCTTGCTCAATAGTAAGCAGATAGTCCACTACTCTATATATATTTTTTGAGGCAAGATACGGAACTTGCTGCAGTTGTTTTAATAATTGTGCAATCGTCGGCAAATGCTCAATCATACGTTTATTTAGTTAATGCCGTCTGCAATATACCCAACCCCGTGCTTACTAAAATATAGAGCGTCAGACCTGCAGGCAAACTAGCCGTAAATGCTGCAAAAACAAGCGCCATTACCATTGCCGTTACTCGCTGCGTTGGATCAGTAGTCGGATTATAAAACATCATAACAATCCCCAATAAAATGGGGAGAATATAGTAAGGATCTTTTGCTGAAAGGTCAGCCATCCACAGAAATGGTGCTTTATACAATTCAATCGAATTAGATAAAACCCAACTTAAGGCAATAAATAAAGGAATTTGCAATAAGAGCGGCAAGCATCCACCAAGACCCAAGCCCTGTTTACGTATTAAGTCAGCACGCGCTTGCGTTAACGCTTGTTTATCATGTTTATATTTCTCTTCAATATGTTTCATCTTTTTTTGTAAATCAGAAACTTTTTGTTTGCTTCGCTCTGTTTTATACGTGAATGGTACGAGTATTAGTTTCATAAGAATGGTTAATATTATTATGGCAATGCCATAATTTTTAACATATTGATACAACCAATTTAAGATATCCAACAAAAAATTTGAAATAGGACGAGAAATTGGTGCAAGCCAACCATAATTTAAAAGAGATTCTAATCGAGGATCAACTTTCTGTAACGCATGGTCTACCTTGGGGCCAATATAAAAACTTAAGTGCCAAGTAGTCGCTTGAGAGACAGCCGGGCCTTCAAGAACTGCATATAATGATTCAAGATCAAAAATTTTATAATAGCCGCGTTGCGCAAATTGCTGTTCATCTTTGACTAAAGAATGTACAAAATAACGATCCTGTGATCCAAAAAGAGTTGGCTTCATCCAATACGAGGTCAATAATTCTTCAGATCGCGGTAAAACTTGCGCTTTGTTATGCTGATCATTCAATACCGCAGTAATTGATTCGTTTCCTAATTGAGCAATTAACGGCGCCCCAAAGAAGATACGCGGCTGCAATATCTTTTCATGGTGGGGTTGAATAGTTAAATCAAGATCAACTCGATATTCTTGTTTAAAAATCGTAAACTGCTTTCGCAATAATCCATCAGAAAATTTAGATTCATAAATCAATACAAATCGGTCCTCTTCTTCTTTTTGATCTAAGAGTGAAAAATTATAGGGCGTTTTTTCATTCAATCCAATTAAAAAGAATCTTCTTTCGCGATCTACCTGACCTGAGGAATTAACCGTACTTAAATAACCTATTTGACCGCCCCAATTGCGTAAAAATTCAACTTTTTCAAGGCTTGCCCCTTGTGTAGAGAATTGATACCGCGTGTTATTTGTTTCAATCAACGTAACGCGTGGATTGACCGAACCTTGTTCATCAATAAAATCAACTTCTGTGTTGAGCGGCTTGACTATCTCGATTTCTGCCGATTTTGGCGCCGTAAAACGTTGACCCGACTTGGCAGCTTCTACTGATATATTTTCTTGCTTTTGTGGTGCAAAAAAATATTGAAGCATCCAAGTTGTTATGAGTGCCATGCTAAGGGGAATCCACAAATCTTTCAGTTTCATACATATTCCTTAAAAAAATATAGACATAGTGACATCAAAGGTATCATATATTCTTTTATTCTGCTAGCAGAAATAATCCGATAAGAAAAATTTACTTCTATATATTATTACGATATAAAAAGAAATATATGAGCTTCTTAAAAAAGGATATTAATAATGAAAATGCGCAAAAGACAATTTAGAATAGGTGAATTAGCCAAACATCTGTGCGTAGAACGCTTTGTCATACGCTTTTGGGAAAAAGAATTTGGCGTAAAATCACATCGTTCTCCTGGCGGACAACGTTTTTATAGCGAAGAAGATGTTCAAAAGTTCAAACGAATTAAAGAACTTCTGTATGATAAAGGCTTTACCATCGCTGGTGCAAAAAAAACACTCCAAGAAAAAAACTCAGAGATTATTGCATCGAGAAAAACAACTCTTATCAAACAAAAAGCTCCCTCCCCCTTACCCGATACAATGAATGAAAAACTGCTTATCATTCAACAACAACTGCTCAAACTAAAAGAACTTCTTTAACTATTTAAATAGCTCCCTATCTGATACAGTCGGCGTGGTAATTCGTTATTACGCCGATTTTTTATTTGTAGTTGCGCATATGATTGTAGAAATTAAAAAGTTTGTTACGCTGTAAAAATATTAGAATATGGATATTATGTAGGATTGCAACACTATGTATAGAAAAAAAGCGCATCTTCACTTTATTGGTATTGGTGGTATTGGCATGAGTGGTATTGCCAAAATTCTTAACTATCAAGGCTATACCATTTCTGGTTGCGATCTTGACTTAGAACAACAAAGTATTGTTGATTTGCAGCAAATAGGTTGTCATATTTATCACGGAAATAACACGCTTGCGTGCCATGATTCTTCTATTGATATTGTTGTTTATTCTTCAGCTATAAAAGATCAAAACCCCGAAATTGTTGCAGCTCAACAGCGAGGAATTCCCACAATACCTCGCGCTCTCATGCTTGCAGAACTGATGCGTACAAAATTTAGTATTGCTATTGCCGGCGCTCACGGGAAAACAACTACCACGTCACTTATTTCACACATTCTTATTGAAGCCCAACGAGATCCGACAGTCATTGTTGGAGGACATTTAAAAAATATCTCATCGAATGCTCAATATGGACATGGTGACTTTTTGGTAGCCGAAGCTGACGAGAGCGATCGTTCTTTAGTGCATTTGCAAGCGACGCTTGCTGTTGTGACTAATATTGATTTAGAACATCTGGATGTATATAGCGATATTGAAGATATTAAAGCTACTTTTAAGCAATTTTTGAATAATTTACCGTTCTACGGAAAAGCATTTATATGCATTGAAAATCCACATATACAATCATTATTACCATTACCTCATCTAAAAACAATTAAATATGGTTTTAATGCTACGCTTGCAGATATTTACGCAACTCATATTATGCTGCATCGCGATCATGCTACGTTTGACGTATATCATAAATCAGTGTACTTAGGAAATATCTATAGCAATATGCCTGGTACGCACAATATTTTAAACTGCCTGGCCGCAATTGCAATTGGATTAGAGCTTGAAATAGAATTTCCTATGATTGCAAAAGCACTTGCAAGTTTTAAAGGGATTGATCGTCGTTTCACCTTTAAAGGGCTCTTTAATAATGCTGAAATATTTGATGATTATGGTCACCATCCTGAAGAAATAAAAAATACGCTGCAAGTTGCTCGCCATCGAGCTCAAAAAAAGCTTATTGTTGCCTTTCAACCTCATCGCTATACGCGTACTCAAAAGCTTTGGCAACATTTTATTGATATGTTTTTAGAAAGCCCGATAGATCATCTGATCATTACCGATATTTATCCTTCCAGCGAGATTCCGATTGATACTATTAATTCGGTGCGCTTCGTGCAGGACCTACAGCGGCACAAGCCTTCATTTAGCGTTACGTACGTTCCTCTAGACGCTGATTTTAGTGCCTTAAAAAAAGAGATTGCACAACGTGCCAATCCTGATGATCTTATTTTACTGCAAGGAGCTGGCAAGATTAATAAGTTGGCAAAATATTTGACTGAATAGCATTTTTTGAAAAAAAGTTCTTTCTCTTGATTAACTTTTTTTATCAATTCGTTGATTTTCTATTTGAATATTTATTATGCTCGATAACAGAGGTAATGATATTAGACCTTATGCGAAATAATTTTGGATATAAATATGATCCTTTTATGCGCTATGGTTCGATACAATTTTTCTTCCGACTACGTTTCTTCTATCGAAGTTTTCCACTCTCGAAGTTCTCAACTCCGACGGACAGGAACGAAAAACCACTTGGAGCCGTCGCCAGGGCTATGGCCCACAGGCACCACGAGCGCACTTAAGTCGAAATCGCTCATCCCGAGTGATTTCCGCAGGAAATTGTATCGAGGGATTAAGCGTTATTTTGCATAAGATCAATTAGCAATGAGGAAAGTCTCATGAAAAAAATACTATATTTTATAATAAGTTCTCTCTTGATAGCCAATCTTCAGGCAGGAAGCGGTTGTGGCTGGGGAAGTTTTTTTGGCGGCTTTACCGGAGCGTGTGTCGGTAATTGCCTTTCGCAACCGCGACAAGTCGTCGTTCAACAACCTGCGTCAACAGTTCAACGTGAACTAATTATTCAGCAACCCGTTTATCAAAATGGCCGTCCTAAAAGAGCGAAGCAACACCATTCATTCGACAATCAAGCACGTATTGAAGAAGCGAAAGCACGACAAGAAGAAGCTGCAGCACAAAAGGCTCGCGCAGATGCTGAACGCGCTCAAGCAGAACTCGAACTACACCGTTTAAAAAATAAAGCTCAGGAATAAATTAACCCCGGAAAACCAATTTTGCCATTCATCTCCGTATTGAAAGCCAGAGTTTTTTGGGGATAAAAAAAATATTGCATCCTTTCGTTTCTTTATACTAATCTAGTTTTATATAAAAGATGATCATCAATCATTGATCATCTTTTATTGAGCCTCAAAGGATGCAATGCGTGCCTGTTTTTTTTTAGCAGTTCATATAGTTTTTGTCCCTTTCTTTGCGCATGATCAAGAAATTGATAAAGTATCTTTTACGCAATTTTTAAACGAGTATATGTCATCAAATCAAACAATCCCTCTAATACCCGTTCTTGTTATTGGTGGAGGGCCTGCTGGCCTTGCTGCTGCATTACAAACGGCACGCGCTCAATTAAAAACCGTGATTTTCACGAAAGAAATTGGTGGGAATTTAAGCAAAGCAAACCTCGTTGAAAATTGGCCAGGAAAAACTCGCACCACTGGCATTGCAATTATTGAAGAACTAGAACAACAAGTACGATCCTTTGGTGCTGAAATTGCCACTGAAATGGTTATTCATATTGATGTTTCGCATTGGCCTTATACGGTTCATACCGAATCAGGTAAGAGATTTCAGGTATTCGTTATTATTATTGCAACCGGTGGTACTGAGATATTGCCACAGGTTCCCGGCATCAAAGAATATTTTGGTAAAGGAATTGGTACCTGCCCCATTTGTGACGCACCTTTTGATAAAGGAAAAACCGTTGCTGTCTTTGGCAATAATGATTTTGCTGCAGACAAAGCATTACGATCGGCTCAATTTGCTCAGCATGTTATTTTATTCATTGAGGATGAAAATCCTATTATTACAACAAAAGTGTTAGAGTATATTAAAGAAAGTGAAAATATTACAGTTCAAACAAATAAACAACTAGTACAGCTGATTGGAAATAACAAAAAGCTACTGGCACTTGAGCTTTTTGATAAAAAAAATAAAACCTCTGAGATTATGCCGATACAACGAGTCTATTTTGCACTGGGCTTTACACCTAATTCCTCAATATGTCCGGCTCTATCGACTGATGCGAATAGTTACATACAAATTTATAACGATACCCAGCAAACGTCTATTCCTGCAATCTTTGCAGCAGGTACGGTTGAAGATAAAATATATCAAAAAGCCGCCAACGTAAGCGGCAGAGGCGTGCAAGCTGGTCTAGATGCGATTAATTTTTTGCAAAAAATATTATTCAATGAAAATGAATTAAAATTAAAATCTCGCTACTATAAATCAAATACGCTTGCCCCGCTAGAGTTAATAAATACCGTAGCACAATTGCATGATTGTTTAAAAAAATACGATTATATTGTTCTCGATTTTTATATTAAAAGTTGTCCCGCATGCAAACGGTTAATGCCTTTACTTGAGCAATTGGCCGAACAATATGAAAACAAAATTAAGTTTTTAACGATTGATTATGAACAATCGCAGGAGCTTGTTGAGCTATTTGACATTGAAGAAGTGCCTACGCTCTTTTTAATTAAAAATGGTTCGATTATTGCCCGTACTGAAACTATATTACACTCGATACCACAGCTTGAGCAGTTTATCCTTCAACTACTAAAATAATGACATGAGAAAGGTTTTTTGTATGTTAAAACGCACGTTAATAACTTTATTGCTTTATACCATTTCAAATTTCTCTATGCATAATGGCGATACTATTTTGCAAAATAAAGAAATTATTTCTATTGTCTGCAATGGCCCGCATAAAATTTTCGATCTCTATAATTTTCCTATGTCTCATCTTAAATTGGGATCAACTACTAATATACGCTCATCGTACGGCTGGCCAAAACGTGGTAAGAATTTTGATAAAGGAGTTTATTTTCTTTCTAAAAAACATTCGATTGAAATAGGTGACAATCCAAGCCCCGTCGCACAAAAAATTAATGAAATTTTACCATCGACATTATTTGAAGAGGAATATGCGCCTAGCTACAAAACAAATACACCAAACGATATGTTTGACATTGCAGTTGACTTAAAAGATAGGCAATCAATCGGTACCAATGCTATTCATCAGTTATACACTATCTTGGGGTTCAAAACAGAGCTACAATCGCGATCTACTGGATTATCCGTTGCTTATTCATGCAAAGAATTTTCTAATTTAAAAAGAATAAAAAAATTGAATACGCCAATAAATGTTTATCGTAATATTATGAAATTGCCACAAAAAATTTTAATTCGATTAAAAGAATATATCACTAATGCGTATTATAAATACACGGGTTTTGATGAATTAGTTACGGGAAAATTCACTCACGAAGAAGAGCTGAATAAATGGATAACCGATGAAGATTCAGATAAAGAGCTTATAACCTGGATTAAAAAGCATAATCTTAATAATAAATTATTTTTTAAAAAAGAATTTTCCAACGATCCAAATCATCCTGAACTATATACTATTGTTAATACCAAGATCGAATCAATTTGGAAATCAATTGAACCAATTATATCTCAAGAAAAAAATGTTGCTATCATTAACAAGCTGTATGTATATCTTGAGCTGTTGACTATTTGGGAAGTGTTTCGAAATATACATAAAATTCAACGGGATCATTGTAAAAAAACAATTTAATTTTTGATACAATGCTAAATTTGCTTCATCCCTCGATACATTTTGCTTCGCAAAACACTCGGGATGACCTCTTGAGCTTATTCGTTCATCGTGCCTGTGGGCCATAGTCATAGCGATGGCCTAAGTGATTTAACTTCATTCCTTTGCGCCAAAGTTTATCGTGGTACAATTTTTCTTTCAAATAAATTTCTTTTATCGAATATTTCAGCTTACGTCACGTTAATACGAGCCTATTGGCTCTGCAATCTTCTCGAGAACGAACTGGTACGAAAAAGCACTTGGATCCTCGTCATTTTTTATGGCCATACATTCGATCTTGAGACTGTACCGCAATTAGTGGCAGTAATAAGGTTATAATAAAGCGTAATCATCCCGAGTGTTTTGCAAAGCAAAATGTATCGAGGGATTCATCATAAACATCTGAGAAATTGTATTCTTTTTTTCCGATGCAAATAAAGACCTGTATTATCTTTTTTGGCTGTAAACGAATAGATATGATACAGCTTTGAGAAGGATTTTCATAATTTAATACGTATTCATGATTTTTAACATAAAATTGAGCCACTCTTTGCCAACCCCTCAATTCCATTTCTTGATGATAAAAATCAATTAAAAAGGTTGGATCTGCTTCGACCTGATATGCACAATAGATTGCATCTTCTACTCTTGATGAAAATTCATACCCTTTAATGAGCTGTGCGTTAAAGTAAAAAGGCACATCTGAGCATTTCATTTCTTGATGTGCCTTACTATCAACTTTTGGAGTTTTTCTATACGTACAACTCGAAAAGACAAGAAAAATAGGTACGAGCATTAAATATATCAAATAGCAGGACTTTCTTGTTTCATTTTTTGCTCACGACCTAATACCTTTTCTTCAACACGAGCTGCTTTACCAATACGCTTTCTCATATAATATAATTTTGAACGGCGTATTTTTCCGCTGCGAACAAACTTAATAGAATCAATGCGCGGGGAGTAGTAGGGAAAAATCCGTTCTACTGGCACCGCATTTGCACCAATTTTACGCACCGTAAACGTGCTAGAGATGCCATTATTTTTCATAGCGATAACGTCACCTTCAAACATTTGAATACGTTCTTTATCGCCTTCTTTAATCTTTTGCGCAATAACTATTGTGTCACCAATCTTAAAATCAGGAAATTTTCGACCAATAGTCCCGATGCTGGTTATTGTTTCTTTTGTATATTTTTTTGCCTTCATAAGCATATCCTTTGCCAAATATATTAGAGCAGCATAGTATGATGATATTACCATTGTACAATAAATAGTGATATCTGCAACCCTAGCTACGTTTTTTCACATTTTTTCTAACAGAAATTTTCAACGAAGTATCAATATACCAATCTGACTTTCACCTTAGGACGGATTGATCCCTAACCATCGATCAAAAATAATAGCAGCCGCCGACCGCACTGATAAATGATTAAAGTCACTCAAGCCAATCAGTGGTTTTAATAGATAATCAGAGCGTTCAATGATCTTACTTGATAATCCTTTACCAGTACCAAAGATAAATAAAACTGGCCTTTCTTGCTGCCAAACCTTGCCTTGATCGTAATATGAAATTATTTTTTCATGTAGTTCAGATCGAGCTGAAGTCGTTATTAAAATTGGATCCTTTCCTTCGATAGATTTTATAGCTGCAATAACGTCATCAAGGCTATCCATCACGCAAACTTGATTGATCGCTTCATGACGCTGTTTATTGTACTCAATACCATGCCCCGTTTGCCAAAAATCTAATAATCGTTGCACAATTCGTTGCTGATCTTTTAATGGGGTAACAATAAAATATTTTTTTAATCCATACGTTCTTGCTGAACGAG
>JANWKD010000015.1 GCA_025451595.1 Candidatus Babeliales bacterium
GCATTGTATTTGCAAAATTGAAAGGCGTCATAACCAGCACCGCAACCTATTTCGAGTACCCTTTTGTGTTGCCAGGATTTAAAGTTGACAACATCATCAAGCCAAGGCGTTTCTAGCGAAAATCGTTTTTCTAGAACAGAATCGAAAAATTCCTTAGTGCCTCGATCATAATTATTGCCAAACGTTGATCCAGCAGGGGTTGCTCCCCAGACTTTTTTACTATTTTCTTTGACTTGATCATTATAGTTCATTATTACTACCTTTATTTTAATATAAGCTATCTTATAATGTATGATTTAAATAGGCAATAGTTGCTCTTTTTGAGACCCTAAAAATTTTTGAATAATAGGACAATTATTATTTGTTTCTCTCCTATCGCAAAATTCAGCGACTGCGCCATTTTCAATATAATAGACACGATCAAAGATCTTGTTTATAAAGCTCATATCCTGACTTGAAATTCCAACTATCAGACCTTGTGCTGTAAGTCGTTTTAATATAGTCATTAATATATCGGCATTAAATGGATCGAGGCTTGCGGTTGGTTCGTCAAGTAATAACACCTTTGGCTTTAAACATAATGCTCTGGCAATTGCAACTCGTTGCTTTTGCCCGCCCGATAATTCTGAAGGATATGCGATGGCTAGAGTAAGCATATCAAGCTCTTGAAGTGCCTCATGCGCAATAGTTTTCGCTTGATGGTGCGATAGTCCATGAACAAGCAACGGGTCAATGCAATTTTGCTCGACCGTCAAGTGCGGAAAAAGATTAAAATCTTGAAATACGTATCCGATAGTTTCTGATCGCTCTTTAGGAGACATGTCTTTTAGTTTTTTATTATCGATCGTAATTTCGCCTTGAGATACGGGCAATAAATTAATTAATGATTTGAGCAACGTTGTTTTTCCCGAACCACTTTTACCGATAAAAAGCGTAATTCGTCCGGAAGTTAAGGTGCAGGAGACTGATTGCAGAATTTTTTTATTTTTAATAATAACATCTATTGCATTAACGATAACCATGATGAATCCTTTTTTCAATTAAAATGCTTATGAGTTGCAACGTTGCTGAAAAAAGCAAATAAATACCGGCAATAGTCAAATAAACTGGCACTGGGTTTAATTCTCGCGAAATAATGTTCATGCCAGAGCGTGTTAATTCGATAATGCCAATAGTGGCAAATAAGGAAGTGCTTTTCAAAAGTTTTTCTAGTTCACCCAATAATGGTAAAAGTACGTTGCGAAATGCTTGAGGCAGAATAATGCGCTTTAACGTTGCGTTCAATGGATATCCTAAGCTCCTGCATGCATCCCATTGACCTTGTGATAGACTATCAATTCCAGAACGAATAATTTCAGTCACATAACCGCTTGAACAAATACCAAGCGCACTACAAGCAGCAATAAAGCTTGGTATTTGAATGTCAAGCAGTGAGGGCAAAACAAAATATGCAATGAGAATTTGTACATACGCAGGCACGCCTTTAGTAATAAAAGCATATATCCGAATCGCATTAAAAGTTACCGGATGAGCAAGAGCGTGGCAGCTGGCAATACCTAATACTAATCCTATGGATAAGCTCAGGATACCACTTACAATCCATGCGGCGATGGTAACGGTAGCGCCTTGCATTAATAATGGCATATATTCAATCATTCAATATTCCATTTTTGTTCTAATTGTTTGATAATACCATCGCGATTGAGCTGATCAACCGCTTGTTGAATTTGATTGATTAATTGATCATTATCTTTTTTTATCGCAATACCTATGCCATTTACTTGATTTTCAGGAGTAAGTGGAATGTCTAAAAGCTGTATTTCTGGATATTTTTTTTTAAATTTATTGGCAATGGCTGGTTCGACGAATGCCGCATCGGTTTTGCCATATTGTATATTTAAGAGCGCATCGTCGACCTTTTCTGTTGGCTTAGTAATGATAAATGAGTAGCTACGCAATACGACATCTTGTGCTGATGCAGGTTCGACTGCAATAGTCATATTTTGCATATCATCAATTGATTTAATCTTCGCGGGTATGGTTTTCCAAAAAATAAGGGGATATGAAGTAGTTTTTTCACCGCTATAACGGACCATAGCAACTTTTTCTAAACGATTTTGGGTTACTGATAGCCCCCAAATAATAGCATCAATAGAACCTTGTTCTAAAGCGATAAATAAAGGCGCCATTGAACCCAAATCTTTGATGATTAGCTCTTTGTTCATTTTTTGCGCAAGTGCATGAGCAACATCGATATCGAATCCTTCATATTGACCCTGCGAGTTGATGCTGACAAAAGGTGCATAACCGGCTGCCGTACCAATAACAAGTGCGGTATTGTTTCTTGATGGTGATTTTGATTTTTTTGCGAAATATATGCTTACTGCAATAAGTATAAGTAAGCATGTAATAAGAGGTATACGTTTCATGTTTTTTCCATTTTCTTCATCTTAGTAAGAACTGTTTTATATCCTTGGTACGGTTCAGTCTTTAAAAACCGTGCAATTCGAGTAATGGTTGCTAAACTAACGCCCGTAAGGGCATGAATTTCGCGATACGATAGCTTATTTTCTTCAAGGAGTTTGCAAACATTCCATCGTTCAGCCAGCGCTTTTAATTCTTGCGGTGTGCATAAATCTTTCATAAAACGAGCCATTTCTTCATTGGTTTCGATAAGCAATAATGCCTGATAAAGCTCGTCAGTAAGGGTGCTAATGTCTTTTATTTCCATATTCTATTCTTTCAAAACAACTCATTCTGTTCTATTGTTATATCATATTAGCACAAAAGAACAATCGTTGTCAACAAATAAAAAATCTCCGCTTTTTCGGCAGGGACTTATAATTTCTATTAAATATTACTGAAAGGACTGTTCAGTCAATTATAGTCCATTAAGTTCTTGATATTCATTAAGTTCTTTTTGAAATGTGGTCTTAAAAAATGCTTCATAACGATAAGTTGCTTCATCATCTTCCTTTAGTATCATATATTTTATATATAAGCGCTTTGTTGAATCTTTGTAAGGATCACCAAAAATTTCCTTCATCCAGTCGGCACTCTTTTTGTTTTTTCTATTTGCAATTTTTTCAGTGCCGTTTGTTCCTTCATATGCAATGTCATTTCCAATATAGGTCGGGCCTTTTCTCTTTCCGTATATTACTTCTTCTATAGCATAAATAGTATTAGAATCGGGCAATTCTATATTACTTTCTGTATAGGTTTGTTGATCTAGATTTAAATCTGTTTTTTCTTGAACTATTATAGTTTTGGGTTTTGTTTTTAACTTATTTAATATTTTTGTCCATTCAGTGTTGTTAAGCTTTCGGTATTTAATAGATAATTTTTTGTCATCGCCTACGTAGGGATCACCAAAAGTTTCATTCATCCAATTACCAGACTTACGATTAAAAAACTTATCAGTAACGTCAACGCTATTTTTTTCATCGATCCCATAGGCAACTTTGGTAACAATAAGCATTCTTGCAGGTAAAGGTAATAGAATTGATAGCAAAAGTATTAAGTTGATTGTAATGAAAATCTTTTTATTATAAAACATATGGTATCCTTTTTTAATGAAACTTAACTATATTCTATTATGATTTTATTAATTCTAAGAATTACAAATTCCTAGTAACTAATAAGTTTTTACTTATGTTATAGTCCATTGATGGGGGAGTCTTCGCTCAATATTTTTGAAGTTGACGGTTGCGTAATAGCATAAGCATCTGTATCAACTATTCCATAT
This sequence comes from Candidatus Babeliales bacterium, assembly GCA_025451595.1. Taxonomy (GTDB): domain Bacteria; phylum Babelota; class Babeliae; order Babelales; family JANWKD01; genus JANWKD01. The sequence continues at coordinate 3,746 of JANWKD010000015.1, forward strand.
TTGATATATAATTTTTTTGTTTTACCTTCAAAAGGATCACCGAAAGTGTCATTCATCCAATTTTTATTATTATTGGTTCGATTACCGAACTTATAAGTCCCTATTATTGCCTTATCTTCAAATGAACCAGTCTTTTTGGTCGTTTCATATGCTACATATTCAATAGCATAAACAGTATTAGCATTAGGCAGTTCTACCTTGCTTGCAAATTGATCATTTGATTCTTCTAGATTTAATTTTGTTCCTTCCGGAATCTCTATAGTTTTGAGTTTTATATTATTATGCTCCCATGCTTCCTTATTGATTTTTGAGTATTTAATAGATAATTTTTTGTCTTTCCCCGATGCTGGATCACCAAACAGTTCATTCATCCAATTATCCCCGCTACGATTAAAAAATTTATCGGTAACGTCTTTACCGTCTATGTAACGGTTGGCATCTATGGGATAGGAGCCATATTTGACGCTCTGTTTTGGGTCGTCTTTACGTTTTTCTATGCCATAGACTACTTTGCTAACAAAAAGCACCCTTTTTGCGTAAGAAGGTAATAGAATTGATAGCAAAAATAATAGGTTGATTGTAGAAATTTTTTTATTATAATTCATTGATTATCCTTTTTTTAGAAATATCTTTCAGTTTTAAGTTTCTTACGTTACAATCCTTCAATCCCTTGTTTTTCCTCCAGTTTTTTTATTATTGTCGAAGGAGAATTGTACCCAATAGATTTATATTCGTTTAAAGCTTGTGAATAATCATTTTCATCAATTAATAGATATTTTATATATAATTTTTTAGTTGTACCTTGGTAAGGATCACCAAATGTTTCATTCATCCAGTCAGTATCATTTGGTCGGTTTGCAAATTTATCGGTTACATTCGATATTAAACCGTATGCTGCTGCTTCATATGCTGCCGCCTCAATAATATAGATAGTATTAGAATCTTGTATTTTACCTACGGCACTATACGGTTGTTGTTCAAGATTCAACCCTCTTCTTTCAGGAATTATTAACGTTTTTGGTTGCGTTTTTAGTAATCTCGAAAAATTGCTCCATTGGACTGCATTTAATTTTTTATAATATATATATAATTGTTTTGTTACATTAAAAGGATTGCCAAGAGTTTCCTTCATCCAATTACTATTATTTTTTCTGTTAAAAAATTTATCAGTAACATTTTTATTATTGTTTTCATCTAAGCCATAAGCAACCTTGGTAACAATCAGGACATATCCGGCATGAATAGGTAATAGAATTGATAGTAAAAGCATTAGGTTGATGGTAATGAAAATTTTTTTATTATAAATCATTAGCTTTCCCCGTTTAAACACAAACACAATTATTAATATTATAATTATTTTAAATTTCAAATGTAAATATTTTTTAA
>JANWKD010000016.1 GCA_025451595.1 Candidatus Babeliales bacterium
GATGCTTCTATGACAAATATTGAAAATGATACCGCTTTATCACTAGTTACTAAAGAGTTAAAACAGAACGCTAAAAGCGAAAATGAGAAAGAAGAAAAACGCCAAATTATTAAGATGTTGCAAAATACTCATTTATATAAAAAAGTCGATACCGCTCAGTAACCCCTCAAAAAAGGAACTTAAATATGAAAAATAATGTTTGCATGATCATAAGCATACTGTTCATTCATTCAGTAAATTACGGCATGGACTCAGCGCAACCAGTCCCTTCTTGCTCGCAAACAGTTGTTTTTAATGAAACACACAGAAAGCAACTACAAGAAATAATGAAAACCCCTAATAGTGATATGCTATTCAGAGAAATGAGAAAACTTGCCACCGCCAGCACTGAATGGCATTTTTTGCTCAATAACAAGCAAGGGCTTGATCCAGTCTGCAACATATTAAGTGATATGTTTATTGAAGGAAGTAAAATAGGACGTTGTCATGAATGGCTTCTTGCAGCCTATATCGGAACTCAAGGAGCCATAGAATATGGCGCAGGCTTACTATCTTATAAACCAAAAACAAGAGACATGCTCGCACGCAAGTTTGGAAAATATGCGAAATCAAAAGAATGCAATATTGTAGCAATACCATTATTGTCTATGCTTACCTATAGATATAAAGATAACCCAGATAAAAAAGAGATATTGGAAATCAATGATTGGTTTCCAAAAAGCAGTTTGCTCAGGGCAGCAGAAACAGGCAACAATGAACTCTTATCGGCATTGCTTGATTATATACCAGTTGATTATAAGGATGATAGCAACAGAACTGCTCTTATGTGGGCGCTCAATGCCGACGACCGTAAAACATTAGAAATAGTACTTGCTCAAAAGCCAGAGGTCAATGCAGTAGACAATTTCGGTTATACCGCTCTTATGTATGCGGCAGAAGAATCGTTGAAACCAAGCGAGGTGGAACTGCTTATTGCGCATGGCGCTGATGTGACTCTTAAAAAGAGTAACGGTGAAACGGCAATGAATTGTGCGGCAAATCGACTTGCCAAGACGGATAATGAAAAAATAAAGAAAAGAGTTCAAAAGATGATGGATATCTTAGCTTTACAGTCGACACAACAATTAAAACAACCGAAAGCATAAACATTCATTTCAGATGAAACATTCAATACGTATGGCCCGCCCAAGCATCTAACCTTGAGCGGGCTATTTTATAGCAAATCGTGCAAAAAATACAATTTGACAATTTTATAAAAAAATATATTCTGTTACCTATATAATTAAAATGATACAAATCTTTTCCAAAGGATATTATGAAGATAGTTTACAACCTATTGCTCATCTCTCTTACACTCCCGACATTTTCATGGACGATGCAAGAAGTAGCCGCACGTTCGATTATAGAAAAAGCTAATAAAGATTTACAATCAATCAGTTTTGATGTCAATGGCGTTTTGGTCGAAAAAGCTGACACAATCAGAGTAATGGCAACAGCTCTGAAAGAAAACCCTTATTTAATCAAAACGCTTCCTTGGGCTCTATTCCATTGTCTAGAAATAAAGAATCAAGTGATCAGAACAGATATTCATGGCGTCATGGATTGGCTTGCTGAACGCAGACCCGAGTTTAACCGAGTTACCAAAACAGGACAAACGGTCAAAGAACGTATTATTCAACTTGCTTGTGCCAGAAAGCGCATCGAAGGCACGATCGATTTAATGAAAGACTATCATAACAAGGGATATGATATTGTGATTGCCACGAATCAGGACCACAGAACCGTCGATTATTTGATAAAAAATGGTACGTTGCCAAACATTCCTTACAAGCTTATTTTTACGTATGATTCTGTAGAAGGCAAACATCTGAAAAAACCAGACCCAGAATATTTTACAGAATTTAAAAAAGCTCTTGAAGCAAATAACCTTTCATGTAAGCGCACGCTTTATATTGATGATAAATTAGAAAATATTCAAGCTGCAGAAAAATCGGAACTTAAAGCTATGGAATTTATTTCCCCAGAGTTCCTACACCTCGATTTGGCTCAAAAAGGATTACATTTTGATCAAGAAATGAATAAAATATTTGCTATAAAAAATTGAGTAAACCTACAGCTATATGAAACATTATTATAGACACTTATTAAAAATCTGTTTTTTTCTTTTTTTTATTATCTGTAACGGCAAAACAATCTATCATTTTCCACCATATTTTATGTTTGGTTTTGGCAATGCAGAATTTCAAGTTTCAGGCGCTACTCATTGTCCTGACAGCAACTGGGCAGCTTGGAAATATGGTAAAAATTCAGGAATTGCCTGCGACTTTTGGAACTTATACGAAAAAGATATTTGGTTGGCAAAAAAAATGGGAGCAAATGCTTTTCGTATATCAATAGAATGGAGCACCATTCAACCTACACAAGATAGTTGGAATCAAGATGCAATTAACCATTATCATCAAGTAATCAATTGCATTATCAATCACGATATGGCGCCTGTTATTACGCTGCACCATTTTACTGATCCCATTTGGTTCAGTAATCTTGAAGGATTTGAAAACGAAGAAAATATTGATTACTTTGTCGATTTTTGTAAAAAAATATTTATTGAGTTCAGTCCCAAAGTTACTTTTTGGTGCACCATTAACGAACCAACCATATACGCCTTTATGGGTTATGTTCTTGGCTTATTCCCTCCTGGGTATCGAGCAAATCTTAATCGTGCGGGAAACGTATTAAAAAATATGCTGAAAGCACACGTCAAGATATATTATGCATTAAAAAAATTGCCCTATGGCAAACAAGCACAAATTGGTATTGTTCATCAATTACTGCGTTTTGAAGCGTACCATTCATGGAATAAACTTGATAAAGCTTTAGCTGACTTTTTTACTACCATTACCCATACTGCAGCTTTTAATTTTTTAAAAACTGGCAATTTTTCATGGAAATTTGCAAGATCTAAACCGGTGTATTATCAAGATAATAGCGCACCATATTCGTTCGATTTTATTGGGTTAAATTACTATTCTCGGGTATTGATTAATTTTTTACAACCGAGTCACGCTCCTGGCGAGATTATGACCGATTATCAATATGCAATGTATCCAATCGGTGTTTATAATGCAATCAAAGAAATTTCGCAACTGGGTGCTCCGATTTATATCACGGAAAATGGTATTGCCGATGCACGAGATGATCGCCGTCCCCTTTTAATTCAACAATACTTAGAAAAAGTTGCTCAAGCCATCAATGAAGGGTACGATGTGCGAGGTTATTTCTGGTGGACACTGACAGATAATTTTGAATGGCACGAAGGATACTCAAAAAAATTTGGTATTTTTGAAATGAATTATAACACCCAAGCGCGTATATTACGCGATAGTGGAATCCTTTTACGATATATTTTCTCGAATAGAGTATTACATTATTGATTTAATATCTTTTTATTTCTTGCACAACATTAAGAAATTCCACACTTTTGTTTATTTTTTGCTTTCTGAGCTTGCTTAACCGCAATAACAGGAAGTATGGTAGATTGCTTTGGTTCATTCATCTCTATTGGGGCTATCCCATCCGTATTGTTCTCTTCATCATCTTCATGAATGCCCGTAGCAACTAAATGCGTTGAATAACTATCGCTATTTTTGGCAGAAATATCTTTATACCCGAGCAGTGTTCCTTGCTTGTTAAATTTTAACGAAAATAATTTTCGATCATACGACGATGAGAGAAATATCGTAGATATTTTATGTTCAGGAAAACTTTTTTCTGGATCTGCACATTGGTGCAGGTAAATGACCTCATTGTTACCAAACGCAATGGTTCTTCTGTTTGATATAGCCAAATGGGTATACGTTAAATTTCCTATAAAGTATTCCCAATTGTTTTTAAACTCATCTGATTTTTTTACCAGATCGGAAATCCAGAATCCATTATGATATTTATTATCACCTGGACTTTGCAACGCCACCAGTTTTGTTTGATCGGGAGAAACGGCAAACAATGAAATCTTATAAGATAAATCTCCAAAAGGTATAATAAATTCTCTTCTTCCACTCGTTTTTTTATAAGAAACCAAATATCCATTTTCAATTTGCAGCGTATATTTATCGGTTTCTAACGGATTATCAACGGTCCCAACTGTATATGAATCTAATGACAACTGAAACTCTTCTTTTGTTTCACTGTTTGGTTTCGTGTCTAACATAGAATAGATGTTATTAAAAATGAGTAATAAACTGAGATACAATAGATTAAGCATGTAATACCCTTTTTCATCAAATAGCTTATATTTGAGGAAACAATAGCTCAATTTTGTATCATTTGCAAGCAATTAATAATTAGTTTTTTGCCTCGTTGATAAATATTAAAATAGTGGTATACATATAATGGCTTCTTAAACATAATTATCATTATAGGAGTATCAATGATAAATAAAATAGCTTCTTTTACGTTTTTATTATTATTTTTTCCAACTATATATTCAATGGATCCGAGATCTAAAAATGTATTTGGTCAAACACCACTTCATTTGTGTAGTTTTGTTTTAGATGAATCAAAATTAAATGAAGAACTAGACAAAGCTAAAGCCTCTATGGCTGCTATTATTATTTTTAATAGTAATGTGAGCGTTTCGGAAAAAGACCAATTTGGAATGAGCGCTTTGGACTACGCAACAAAGATTAAGGATAAGCTTCCTCACCTACACAAAGTTATGCAAGCCGGTAAAATCAGACAAGATTTTGAAGAAAAATATTGTCCAAAACCGGATGCAAATGGGGCGTTTAAAATTGAGGACTTGATGAATCTTAAAAACACTCCTGAAGATGCTTCAGATCAATGGGGAAATGCAATGTCCCTCTTAATAGATTATTTACCAAAATCTAATGACAATAAATAAATAAACATTGATAACAAAGTATCGCTGCTTGTCAACATCAAACTATTCACAAACAGCGCTATTTTATTTTACATAAACCGATAATTTACTTCTTCTTCATGGGAAAGCAGCACGCCAAGCAACCATATTTTTGTTTGTGCTTCAATCTTTTCGATTTTTCACTGGCTTTCATAAATGATACTGCTTGCGCATTTAATTCATTTGTTTTATTAACTAACACTTCAACCTGAGTGCCTCGTTCCAGCATCCTTTCAACGTCCTGTACTAAGCTATTCTTTACTTGATCAATGGTTTCTCTAATTTCCCCTTGTTGAATATTTTTACCAGATCTGAGGGATTGCTGTTGGCCCTTAAGCTTACCAATTAATTGCGTTGTTTCGGTAAGCGGCGGTGTTGCTTTGGAGCTTTTTTTTCCAGGATTCATACCAACGATTGATTGACTCAAAATAATTGCACTAATAAAAATTGAATTTAAAAAAACATTCATAGAAAGCCTTTTATTAAAAATAATATATTGTTTCCAATAGTATAATATCAGATTACCATATAATTCATAGTGAAATGAGAGTAAAATCTATGAGTGATAAAAAAATATCGTAAAAGGAGATCATAATGAAAAAGTTATTGAATTTATCATATATATTTATAATCAGCTTTGGTACTTCTTTTGCATTAGATGTACCATCTAAACATGAACCAGTTTCGCAATCAAATCGCTTAACAACTCAATCTTTTGATACCATCGCATTCGATGTTGACGAAGTATTAGTTATAAGAAATTATTTTCCTAAAATAGTAGCTTTGGTTATAGAAAAGCCACGGTTGATCTCTATTTTATACTCCATTCTACGCAATTCGCGAGAGTTTTACCGAATATATAAACAATCCGATGTTGATCATATGCTTGACTGGTTGGCACAAAGAAATTCCATTCTCAATGCTATAAGCAAAACAGGAAAAAGTTATAAAGAACGTATTATTGAAATTGCGTGCACTGGAACGCGCATACAGGGCACGATAGATTGTATGATCGAATTAGACAGGCAAGGCTACAACATTGTTATCGCATCAAATATTGGGAGAAAAACGTTTGATCGATTGATAAAACAAGGAGCATTACCCAATTTGCGTTATGCATTAATATACACGTCCGATTATACGGGGAAATTTCTTAAAAAACCAAGTCCGCACTATTATGAAGCACTTAAGATGGCTCTTGAACAGAATAATCTTTCGTACCAAAAAATGGTATTCACCGACGATAGATTAGAAAATGTTAAAAGCGCCAAAAATACCGGCATTGAAAGCATCCATTTTAAAAACCCTGAACAGTTGGTAAAAGCATTGCACGCGTTTGGCATGCATGCAGTACCAAATGAAAAGAGGTGATTTACCACAATAAAATATATAAAGTTTCCCTTTACTTTTTACTATTACTTTACTAGATTTGAGTAAATTTTTTACCAAAAGGGATTATCGATGAAACAGTACTTTTTTCTTTCGTTTCTTATTTGCACCAATTTAGTTGGTATGCAATCGTCAAAAACTGAAATGGTATTACAGCAAGTCGCAGAAGTTAAAGCAATGCAAATGGAAAAAGCTAATATCGATCAACCAAAGGCCGTTTCAATGAACGCTGAAGTCGCAGCCTTTAAAAAAAAATCAGAGGAGTTTGATAAACGATACTATAGGGACCGGGATTGTGTGGTAAGCTGCTGTCTTTGCCCGTGCACGCTTGGCCTTTCCTGGTTATATTTTTGTTGTAAACATAAGGATTATATATCTCCTTTTAAATAGTAGCGTGTTCATCAATCATCTCGACTTTATTCTGTCCAGGCCCGTTGCTTGACTGGGCCTATATGTTTTACAACAATTCGCTAACCAATTTACTTAATGCACTGCGCTCGCTGCTTTCTAAAAATACCGTTCCATACAATGTTTGCCCGATAAACTTGGAACTTGCAACCATTAAGCCGTTACTACTAAAATCTAAATAAGGGCAATCAATTTGATACGGATCGCCGGCTAAAATAATTTTACTCCCTTCACCAACACGACTAATAAGCGTTTTGACTTCATGCGGCGTCAAGTTTTGCACTTCGTCAATTAAGATATATTGAAATGGAATAGAGCGCCCCCGCATATAGGTAATTGCTTCGAGGCTTAATTTTCCTTCTTTAATCAATTCATCAAGTGATTGCAGCGACCGTTTTTTGTACTTTACTTCTTTTTGCTTTCGCATACCCCGTTTGCCATTATACGTTGGTTCATTACTATAATATTCAAATGGCTGCGCAACATTGGCGGCATGCATGATAAAATCCATATTATCATAGATCGGTTGCATCCAACTATGGAGTTTTTCTTCAATAGTACCCGGTAGATACCCAATGTCGGGACCCAAAGGAATTACTGGGCGTGAAATGAGCAAACGGCTATATTGATCATGCACCAATATTTGATCAAGACCAGCGAGTAATGCCAAGAATGTTTTACCCGTACCAGCAGGACCTACTAAGGTTATTAACTGAACATTAGGATCAAGTAACAGGTCAAGAGCCATTAATTGCTGCGGATTTCTCGCCTCGAGTGGCCAACGAAAGGTTGGTTCTGTTACCAATTTAAAATTCTCGCCACCCAAGTAACGATATATTTTATAGTGGAATGGGTTATGCCTACTTTCAAGCAAAATAAACTGGTTTGGTACTAAAGAGTTCTCTTTTAAAAGCTCACTCAGCTCTTCCGGTTGATCTTTTTTTAATTGAATCGCAGGAACGGGAATTGATACCCATCCTTTATAAAAAGCATCTTTACAAATATGACCTTTGAGATAATCTTGCGCTTGAATGCCCAGAACATCAGCTTTTACCCGTGCATTCAGATCTTTAGAAATAAATTGGACTTCCCAACCTTGTTCTTTAAAATATAAAGCCGTCATGAGAATTTCATTATCAGCTATGTCTAACATGAATGGCGTACTTATAGTTTCATGTTTTTCAGGTAAGAATAATACACGCAAAATACTATTATTATCTAACTTTACGCCATCTTTTAATGATCCTCGCGATCTTAAGTCATCCAAATGTCGTATTACTCGTCGAGTGGAAGCGCCTCTATCAGTCGATTCGCTTTTAAAGTTATCAAGCTCTTCCAGTACTATAATAGGAATACCAATTAACGTGGAATCGAAACTGAAAATTGATTCAGGATCATATACTAAAACGTTTGTATCAAGTATAAAAATTTTTTCTTGTATCATCACAGTTCCTTGTAAAATATACCTCTCGTTTGCACAGTACCATACTACTGGCAAAGAGGCAAAGACTTTTGACAAATAGTTGCTACAATGATA
>JANWKD010000017.1 GCA_025451595.1 Candidatus Babeliales bacterium
GGAAAAGTTGACCATCTGCATGGATTAAAGGAAAATGTTATAATTGGTAAGATTATTCCAGCAGGTACTGGTATTGACTCGTTCCGAAAGAAGTATCTTGGCTCTGATGAATCGGATCTAGAACGGCAAGCTCGTATGGAAGAACACGCAAATATAAAATTGAAATAGATAATGGTTAGGCGCGTAGCTCAGTGGTAGAGCACTGCTTTGACGTAGCAGGGGCCAGCGGTTCAAATCCGCTCGTGCCTACCAAAAAGACATTTTTGATAGGTTGGATATGATGAATAAAGAAATGAAGAATCAAATAATTGAAAAATATAAACAACACGGACAAGACACCGGATCAGTAGAGATTCAAATAGCAATGCTTACACAAGAGATTGTGCTCTTGACTCAGCATTGCAAAAAATTTAATAAAGATTTTAGTTCCAAGCGAGGATTGCTAAAGAAAGTTAGTCAGCGAAAAAGCTTTCTAAACTATTTATCAAGAAAAGATGTACAAAAATATAAAGATCTTCTTGCGAGTTTGGAATTAAGAAAATAAACTGAAAATAAAAATAACATTATTGATAATATAGGTTAGTTTAATGGTAAAAACATTTCGCTTAGAAGATTTTGGATATGAAGTAGAAATAGGAAAAATTGCTCGACAAGCTGATGGTGCTGTATGGTTCAGACAGGGAGGCACGGTAGTTCTTGCCACTGTTGTTTCAGCCCCTTCTGCGGAATTTCCTGGTTTTTTACCATTAACTATTGATTATCGAGAACAGTTTTCAGCGGCTGGAAAAATTCCGGGTGGTTATTATAAACGTGAAGGCAAATTTACTGATAAAGAAATTTTGACTGCACGTTTAATTGATAGAGCCATACGACCACTTTTCCCTTCAGACTATTTTAATCAATTACAAATTTTAGTTACCGTATATTCTGTAGATAAAGATCATTCACCTCACACTATTTCTCTTATTGCTTCTTCTATTGCATTATCAATTTCAAAAATTCCGTTCCTTGGACCAGTTGGGGTAACTGAAGTAGCGCGCATTAATGGTACATGGATATATAATCCTACGTATTTGCAAACACAAGAATCGGACGTACGCGTAATCGTTGCAGGCACCAAAGAAGGAATTTGTATGGTAGAGGGTTCTACCAATGAGATTACGGAAAATGAATTTATTGAAATATTATTCCAAGCTCATGAAATAATTAAAAAGCAAGTAGAATGGCAAGAAGAGATTCAAAAACAGTTGGATGTACAAAAAGAGCCAATTGTTTCTGAAATTGATTGGCCAACATGGACTGAGCGAGTAACGAGGTTTTTGACTGAAGAAGTGGTCAAAACTACATTTGTTACCGATAAAGTTGAACGCGGTTTAGCGTTGAAAAAAATTAAGCATGAATTTACCCTTCAATATACACAAGAAATTGAAAAGGATAGTGTTTCTGATCGCATTTTAGAATACCTTTTTGATACTATATTAAAAGAGAAACAAACAGAGCTGATTTTTAAAACCGGTAAACGTATTGACGGTCGTGCATTTGACCAAGTGCGCGCCATATCAAATGAAGTAGGATTATTGCCTTTCGTTCATGGTTCTGCATTATTTACTCGTGGTAGAACGCAAGCGTTGTGCAGTATTACGTTAGGTGGGGGTCAAGACGAGCAAAAAGTTGAAGATTTGATGGGTAACACATTGGAAAAATCCTTTATGTTACATTATAATTTCCCTCCCTTTTCGGTGGGAGAAGTACGAGCAATGCGTGGACCTGGTCGTCGGGAAATTGGCCACGGTTATTTGGCCACCTCTGCAATTGAACAAGTATTGCCTTCGAAAGAATCATTTCCATACACTATTCGTGTAGTTGCAGATATTTTAGAGTCGGATGGATCTACTTCAATGGCAACGGTTTGTGGTTCGACTATGGGATTAATGAATGCGGGTGTTCCTATTCGCAAAATGGTCAGCGGTGTAGCAATGGGATTATTGCAAAGCCCAACTGGACAATTTCAATCACTTACTGATATTAACGGAATTGAAGATGCATTTGGATTAATGGACTTCAAGGTTGCTGGTACAGACACTGGTATTACTGCTATTCAAATGGATATAAAGTATAAGGGTGGATTAAAACGCGAAGTGTTTCAAAAAGCGTTAGAGCAGGCAAAAAAAGGCCGCTTGCATATTCTTGAAGAAATGCAAAAAGTCATGTCAAAGCCAAATTCAAAACTTTCTGATTTAGTTCCTCAAATTGTGACGGTTAAAGTTCCTACTGATAAAATCGGCGCTATTATTGGTAGCGGTGGTAAAGTCATTAAAGATATTATTGCCAAAACAGATACCTCAATTGATACTGAAAGTGATGGTACCATTAAAATATTTGGACAACCTGGGCCTAAATTAGATTTGGCAGTGAGCTGGGTAAAAACACTCGGCGGTATTATTGAACGTGGAACGCGTTATCAAGGCCGCATTAAGCGTATTGCTGAATTTGGATTATTTGTAGAAATTGCACCAGGCCTTGATGGATTAGTGCATATTTCCTTTATTCCAAAGCAAAAGCAAGCAAAAATGGCGCAAGAATACAAGCCTGATATGCCTATTACCGTTGAAGTTGTTGATTATGATGAAACGACAGGCAGAATTCGTCTTAAATTAATTGAATAAAAATTTTATTGTAAAAATTACTATAAGCAATCATCTAAGGGGCTATGAGCGTTTCTCATAGCCCTCATTTTTAAACTAATATTTTTCTGACTTTATTAAGGGATTTTATGAAGAGAAATGATGGGCGACTTACAAATCAACTGAGGCCAATAAAAATTACCTATAATGTTTTTGAATACGCAGCAGGTTCTGTTCTTTTTGAAATTGGTAAAACAAAAGTATTATGCGCGGTAAATATGCAGAACTCAGTTCCACCTTTTTTGAAGGGAAAAAAAACAGGTTGGCTGTCGGCAGAGTATGCTATGCTACCGGCATCCACACATATCCGATCCGAACGTGAATTGAATGCCTGTAAGCGAAATGGAAGATCGCAAGAAATTTCTCGTTTGATTGGTCGTTCATTACGTTCAATTATTGATTTTGATCTGTTAGGTGAACGTACCATTGTTATTGATTGTGATGTTTTACAAGCAGATGGCGGTACGCGTACGGCTTGTATTACTGGTGCATTCATTGCATTAAAAGTTGCGGTTAATCAATGGGTAAAAGAAGGCGTTATAGCAAATTCTATTTTAAAAGAAGAAATTGCAGCAGTTTCTATTGGCATAAAAAATAATAGTTTATTGCTAGATCTAGACTTTGCAGAAGACAGTTCTATAGATGCGGATTTTAATATCGTAATGACGAAATCAGGTAATATTGTTGAAATTCAAGGCTCGACTGAAAAAAAATCTTTCTCGGGACTTCAGTTACAGCAATTGCTAGATATTGCGCAAAAAAGTATTGATGAGATTTTTGCTCTTATTGATAATCAAAAAATTTTTAAACCAAAAGCTCCTTTTAACCCTATTCGTATATCGAGCTCTACGTTGTAAAATATGAATATTTCAGAACTATTACTGCTTTTAGAAAAAGATTCATCAGCCCGAGTGGCTGTTTTTGGTGTAGATCAAGGTGCGCATATTTTTATTTCCTTATTTATTCAATTATTGAGAGAAAAAAAAAATTATGCGCTTCAACAATTACAACTGCAGCCTGAATTTGATTTGAATTCGCTACAAGTTTCGTTTTTGGGAATGTCATTAATCTATTTTTTGGATATTCGAATTGTAGATGACAAGAAAAGATTAGCAATAGTTCAATACGTCCGACAGTATAAAGGTCCTCATTTTTTAATAATTATTACCGATCAAATTATCAAAGATTTGCCATTAGTAGATCTTTTTAATATTACGTTACCAATGTACAATCAACTTTTTGAGATATTTTATCCTACCTATGTACGAAAAAAGAGTAGCGTAATTGTAGAAAAACTGTTTCAACAGCTTTCAATTATTTCGATTGATACTGCTTGTATTATGATGCAATATCAAATTGTACTTGGTAACAATACAACTCAGTTTATGCAAGAATGGCTTGATGAAATTGTGATGCCTGAAAAATCGTTATTTATGCTCAGTTCCCATTTTTTTGCTAAAAATTCAGCTATGTTTTGGAAATATTGGAATACTATTAAAAACGATTACCCTGATATTTTTTGGGTTACGTTCTGGTCTGAACAATTGTTTAGAGCTCATGGTTATATTTGGTATCGCAAAAATAAACCTGCTGAATCAAAAAATATTGCTCATCGGTTACCATTTTCTTATATTCAGAAGGATTACAAAAGATATTCTCATTATGAATTAGCCAAGGCACATGATTGTCTCTATAATCATGACTATTATATTAAAAATGGTGGCACTCAATCGTTGGATTTATTTTATCTACAGTTTCTATTGGATGAATTTAAATAACTAGAATTTATAATCATCTTTAATCTGGTTAAGCTGTTTTAAAATCGTTGTCGCCATTTTTTGATCTTGGGGGTTTTTTGCAACAGCATCTGGATGGAATTTAAGAGCTAACATTCTATAACGATTTTTTAACGTATTTTGGTCTGCAGAAACTGGTAACCCTAATAATTCATACGCATTAATTTTTCCTGTTTCATAATCAATTGCTCTTTGATGCGCTTCATGTAATGTTTTAGGGCTTTCTTTATATATAGTTCTCGTTTCTTTTGGAATTTCAGCTTTTTCAGTTCTCGGCGTTTCTTGTCCTGGTCGAGGTGCTTCATACTGTTTTACTTCCGCCCAGTAAGTATTAGCCTTCTTGAATAATTCAAATAATAAATGTTCTTTATACATTGCGTCAAATAAGTTGATAAATTCCAAATGAGTTTTTAATTCAGGATTTAATTCCCTTTTAAAAGTATCCCAACTAAAATTTGCGTCCTCTATGAAACTAAAAATAGGAAAAAATAATTTTGATTCTTTTAAAATATTATTTTCAATGAGGAAGGTTTCAAGATTTCCAATTCGTGAATTCTCGCGGCCATATGCTTGTATAGGATCACGAGCAAAGTTATTTAATAACTTTTGAATCTTATCGAGCATCTCTTTTCCGACTAATTCAAGAACGCTCGTTGCACCAGCTGAATCAATGGGTCGATAGCGTTTTATTTTATATTTTTTTTCTAACTCTGGGTTCCATGAATCGGTGTATCCCTTACTTTGCCACCACCAACGTTTTTCGGGTATTTCAGGTAATTCTTGTGGGCCAAATAGAAAAAAGAGATTATTAATGAGTGCAATATAATCTTGTGGATACAGAGTCCGATAAGAATATATACCGAGTGATTTGTTGTAAATACCTTCTAACTGTTTTTTTAAATTGTCTGCAATTATTTTGGTGTTTGGATCATAATATAAAATATTTTCTATTTTTATTGGTCCGCCTCCAACACTACTCGACATATTGATAAATTTCATATTTTCTTTTACATTATCAAACTTCGAAAAAGGAGTAGGTTTTTCTTCAGTTGCTTTTGTTGAATAATAACGTAATTGTTCTAAACCTAAAGGTTTTATTTGCGGTAAAGATTTGCGGGTAAAAATACTATATTCTGGCGCTTTGACGGTAAAAGGTGATCTATATGGAGCAGAAGTTGGATAAGATCTGCGAACAGAGGATTGAGTTGGTCGATAAGGTTTATATAAAGATCCCCTTATAGCAACTGGAATCGTTTCTGCAATTGGCCGTGCTGCCTCTTGAACCATGCTATTAAAAATATGATTAGTATAATTTAATATGATAATAAGAATAATAAGTTTTTTCATTGGATTACTCCTTCATTTATTCTATATTAGCATATAACCCCACCGAAATTCAACAAATTAATTCTATTTGGAATTTATGTGAAATTTCTATTGGATAAGTTTAAATAATGTCTGATTCCTTCATTTAAATCGATCAGGCTGAATGATTCCGCCTGAAATAATAATAGACATTGCTTCTTGACGCGATAAATTTAAAATCATTATTTCTGGTTCTGGCGCTTGAATTAAGAATCCGCTCGTAGGATTTGGTGTCGTTGGGATAAACACGTTAAAATATTTTACTCTGCTATCAGGGCTGACCTCAGTTGGCACTTCGCTGGTCAAAAAGCCAATACTATATATGCCGTGTCGAGGAAATTGCACAAATACGACTTTTTTGAAGGTTACTTTATCTTGCACGGTAAACGCTTGCACTAACTGCTTAATGCCGCCATAAATTGGTCGCATGAGAGGAATTTTGAAGAATATTGATTCAATAAAATGAATTAATGGTTCTAATAAGAAAAGTTTAATAATCAGACCAGTCAAAAAAATAATAGCAATTACGAGAATAAATTCTGCATTGGGAATTGTTTGTAAATATGCAGGCTCGAGCTGTTTAATAGGTTCAAGCCAACCTTTCAGAAGGCGATAGCTGAAAGTAAAAAGTGCAATGGTTAACGTAAAAGGTAGTAAGGTCAGCAATCCGTTTAAGAATATTGACCATATTTGATGTATTAAACTCATCAAATGTTTTTTCATAGATAGATGTCCTTAAGAAAGTTTTTGAGTTAATGATTTTGCTAAAGATGTTCCTAAGCTTTGAGCATATTCAAAATCTTGATCTTCAATCATGATTCGCAAGAGCGGTTCAGTGCCTGAATAACGAACTATAAGTCTTCCTGCCAATAATCTTTTTTTCACGTTTTCAATTATTTCAAAAAATGGCGCATCAGAAAGATTTTTTTTGACTGAAACGGGTACATTAATAATGACTTGAGGGAATTTGGTAAACGTATTCATGTCCCAGTTGTTTGTAAGAAGAATAGTTTCTAATGTTCTGAGTGCTATGAATATACCATCGCCAGTGGCAAGATAATCACGTGCAATAATGTGCCCGGATGGTTCGCCACCCAATAATAATGAATGCTCTGATAAGCTATCAGCAACATATTTGTCGCCAACAGCAGTTCGTATAAGGCTCTTATTGTTCTTTTGTAAATACAATTCAAAAGCTTGATTGGTCATAATGGTGCCAACAATGTTTGAACTGAATTTGTAGATTGGATGATTGAGTAAGAGTGCTAATATATCATCACCATTTTTAATTTGCCCATAACGGTTGATAGCAATAACGCGATCTGCATCACCGTCAAAGGCAAATCCTGCGTCGGCTTGTAAATTTACTACCGCTTTTTGGATTTCTTCGGTATGCAATGCACCACAATGCTTATTAATATTTATACCATTTGGTAAACAATTAAGCTTCATAACGGTAGCACCAAAATTTTCGAAAACGAATGGTGCAATTTGATAGGCTGCTCCATGGGCACAGTCAAGCACTATTTTTTTTCCCTGAAGAAACTGAGATGGGAAATGGCTTATAAGATCTTGAACATATTCATCTTTTGCATTTGGCCAATAATGTAAAGCTCCCATAGTAGAGTAATCAGTGCTTAATTGTTGATAAAATAATTTCGTGATGATTAATTCATCTTCATGAGAAATTTTGCCTAATGCAGTATCGATAAGTTTAATCCCATTATCTTGGTATGGATTGTGTGATGCAGAAATAATAATTCCAAAATGAAAACCGGGATTTGATTGAATAATTTTTAAAACAGCCGGCGAGGGTAAAACACCACCATCATAGAGCTGTAATGGATATAATAATAAACCTGAGGAAATAGTTGATTTTACCAAGGAAGATGAGACACGTGTATCATGAGCAAGCAATAATTGTGGTTTGCTACCATATTTTTCTAAAGACCACAGCGCGATTGCTTTTCCTAAATGATGAAGTTTCTCTATGGTAAACGGGAAATTTCCCACCTGAGCTCGAATGCCATCAGTTCCAAAAATAGTTTCATACATATAATATCTTATCGCATTAGGTGGTTATAATAATAGTGGATGGACAACAGTCTATCAATTTAAATGAGACTGGCAATAATAATTTTTCTGCACGAACGTGTATAATGTTTTTTTTATCAGATATATCATTCTTATTGATATGTACTGCTAAGTTATTTTTATCTAAGGTATAAAAATTCCATTTTGAACTTAATAACGTAATGGTGATACTATCAGTAGAACATTGCGCATCAATTTCATCATCAAAACAGATAGGGATGTTATAACTATACTGTGCAGGTATAAGATGTATGAACATATACCAAATCGAAAAACCGATGAGTAATGATATTATTTTAAGATTGAGATTGTATCTGGTTAACTTTTGTACTAGTCCAAGAATCATAATTTTCATCCTTATCACTTGTTCGTCGAATATATTTTTTCGTAATCTGAAGACCGTGCGCAAGAGTCAGATCATGTATCACCGCACTATTTGCCCATATAGAACATGTTTTTGTTATAGCATGCAATTGAATAATAACTGCATCTGTTTTAGCGCAATAGAGCATTGCTAACTGATTTTCTCGTGATAAGTGGTCAGGTAATGTTGTGTATTGGATCATTTCGTTTTTATATGATGCATTAATAGAAACTAATATTCCACTATCATTGAGCCAGCACAATTTTGAATCATCAAATAAACTGCTATTGATAAGCATTAAGAGAGCATCAGAAGATATATCTAAGTTTAAAAAAGTAGCGCTTTCAAGATACGCTGCAAGTGATTGCCGGCGTTCTATAATAACAGTTACTTTTTTATTAAGCGCAGATGCCTGTAGTAATGTACGAAAAAGAATTTCTAACCATGTGTCCTGGTTGTTTTTTTGGATCGGTTTAATAGTATGTAAAGTTACAAAATTTTTCTGTATCGAATCTTGATGAAAGAGCAAAAAAAGAATGAATGCTATCGGACTTGTAAAAAGCAAAAAAAATAATATCGTTGGTAGGCTTGCAAGCCATGAAAATAGTATGACGCCATAATATGCCAAAAAAATTTCCATTAAGTTCTTTTGCGTATCTTTTTTGAGCCATAAAGATATATAATATATCACGGTGGAAAAAAACAATATTTCAAGGTAATCAGCATAATCCAATTTCAATAATGACAAAACTGGATAAAAAAGCTCACCATAATGCATTCAAGCTCCTTTTTTTATTTTTATTCAGGATTTTATATACTAAATTTTATGCGAAGCAATCGCTGCATTCTTTTAAAATGTAAGAAAATAACATTGAAAATTACAAGGAAACTTAATGATTAAAGGTGAAATAATTTTAACAGGCGATCGTCCATCTGGCCCATTGCATTTGGGCCATTATGTAGGATCTTTGGCAAATAGAGTGTCATTGCAAGAGCATAATAAACAGTTTGTAATGATTGCTGACGTACAGGCATTGACTGATAATTATGAACATCCTGAAAAAGTGCGCAACAATGTTTTAGAGGTTGCCTATGATTATTTAGCGGTTGGTATTGATCCTAAAAAAACTACTATTTTTATTCAATCACAGCTTCCTGAGCTTTTTGAGCTAACGATTTATTATTTGAACTTAGTGACCGTGAATCGCTTGCAGCGTAATCCAACAGTAAAAACCGAAATTAAACAAAAAGGGTTTGAAGACAGCGTGCCTGCGGGATTTTTAATGTATCCCGTCAGTCAAGCTGCTGATATAACTGCGTTTAAAGCAACCGTAGTCCCGGTAGGGGAAGATCAGTTACCCGTGATTGAACAGACAAACGAAATTGTAAAAAGTTTTAATCGCATTTATTCGTGCCATGTTCTCAAAGAAGCAAAAGCACTAGTGCCGCAGATTGCTCGCTTGCCCGGTATTGATGGTCAAGCAAAAATGAGTAAGTCTTTGGGCAATGCCATATTTTTGTCAGATTCATCAGATGATATTGTTCAAAAAGTGATGAAAATGTATACCGATCCTTTACATGTACGAGCTTCAGATCCTGGCCGTATCGAAGGCAATACGGTGTTTATGTATCTCGATGTTTTTGATTCAAATAAAGAAAAAGTTGCTGAATTAAAGGAACATTATCAACGGGGTGGGCTTGGTGATGTGACGGTAAAAAAATATTTAATTGAAGTTCTGACACAATTTTTGGAACCAATCAGAAATCGTCGCCGGGAAATAGCTCAAAATCCTCAAGAAGTTAAAAATATGTTATGCGAGGGCACTGGCCAAGCTCAAAAGGTAGCCCATCAAACGCTTGAAGAAGTACGAACTGCAATGTCGTTAAATTATATGTTGCGCGAATGAGCTTTATTTCTAACGCTACTATTTGTTAAACTATTAGTATGATTTAGGGGAGTGGTATGAAAAAGTGGAACTACGTTCTTTTTTTAAAAAAAAATATTACGCCAATTAATGCATCCATTTTATTAATTGCGTTGTTTGTGTTGGTGTTAATGCGTTCTTGGCAAGAATCGCACGTTTATTCTGACCAGATAATTGTTGAAGATCTTGGACGATTACAAGAAATTTTTACCAACATTGACCACACCTGCACCATCATTGGCTTTGAGCATCATAAAAATTATATTGATTTTCTCAATGTTACGAGCTTTGTAGGGTCAGAAATTGGATCTATGAATGTAGCGCATCCCGAGCGCTGGCAAGGACCCTATTTGCATGATAATCCTACAGTACAAGAACAGCTGTACCAAGTAATTAAAACAAAAAAAGGTTATTATATTATTCCTGGCGATGGCGTTAAGCTAAGTAATGGCAGCGTTATGGGTAAAGATATTCTTATCGATGAAAATACAGACGTTCAGACGCTGATTGCAGATTCGCAGACGTTGTCATATAAAGGGAACCCGCTAGCGGTCCCACTGTTGAAGGAGAATAATAAAGGGCGTCAAGTCAGCTCTATTTTTGAAGAAGATCTATTATCAGCGCTACAATTTCATTATAAGAATTGCGCTGTTTAAATTTAATCTAATGGACCCGTGCATGTGTTTTAATTTTATAAAAGTTCAACGAAGGTCGACTTTACTTTTTTTAAACCTACGGGAAACTCAGCAGTCAGATAAACCGTATTATCATTTTTGTGCTCAATCTCTTTAATAATACCAAGGCCAAAGGTAGGGTGCGATATGGGCTGATTTTTTTTCCATTGAACGGTTTTTTTATTCGTTATAGTAGATGTTGAATTGGTCTGTTTTTCTATCGTTGCAGGAATAACTTTTTGTTCAACGTTCTTTTCCGTTTTTTTCGGACTAATCCATTGGGAAAAAAATTGATGATATTGCGCGTTGTTCCAAGATGAGCCATCATGTTTTTGCGCTAAGCTACTTGGGATTTCTTTTAAAAATCGAGAGATTAGTTGGTCATTCATAGAACCAAACGTATAGCGAAAGCGTGCATGGCTGAGCAATAAATATTCTTTTGCAC
>JANWKD010000018.1 GCA_025451595.1 Candidatus Babeliales bacterium
GTAATACGAGGCTCTGCATGTACAGCTGCATACATAAGCGCCGTACTTTTACCAGGATCGATTTCATTTACTCCAGCTTTTAAATGTAATAGTCTATTGACCGCTTCATAGTTATCATCTTTAGTCGCGCAGATAAGTGCTGTTCTTTCTTTGTTTTTGCTTTTATAATTAATATCAACGTATTGTGAGAAAAGAGATAATAGTTCCAGATTTCCCAATTTAGCGGCTCTTATTACTATTTCTTCATCAAACCAATATTTTTTTGATATTTTTTTTGGGTCGTCAATAGTTCTGTACTTGTAGGTAAGTATAGAAAGAATTGATTTGGCAAAAAAATTATTATCTCGAGGGTTCTCTTCGATGGATTCACCCAATTCTTTTATCAGAAAATTTCGTAATTGATATTTATATTTTAATTTATCTGCCACAAATTGAGTTGCTCCTTCGGTTCCGATATACAGAGCAACCTTTTCGGCAGACCGAATGCTAGAATCATTCGTTTTGCTATAGTGATCAGTGATAATAGCTACAACGGGCGCTAATCCTTGTTTTGTATCTAATATTTGTTTCCATTGTTCGTTATACTTACTTAAATCACGAATTTTTTCTACTACTTTACCACCATCATCTTCTTGAGATAAAATATCGCGAAGTTGTTTTTCGTGATTTGGGTTAAAAATTGTGGTCGTTGAATTTGCATTTTCTTGTGGAGTCGGCGTAATATTTAACCTAGCAGCGAGCATCGGTTTATACCGTAAATTATTGTGTGCAAAACGAATTGCGCCTGAGGTATTCAGTTGTATAGCAATATATTCTGGTGCAAGACAATCTATACATTCTTGGCTAAACGCATCGCTCATGATATCGATCACAGGCTCAATTGCTGTTGGAGACTTGAAAATAGGTCCCCAGTGAGGATCATTTTCTAGCTTTTTAATTTTTTTTAATGCATCCTCTGGATTATTTTTATAGGTAATTGAACGTATTTGGTGCTTATGATCTTTAGTAAACTCAATAAGCGGTTGCTCATGCATACCGTAGCTTCTGGTAGCAATAGCCATGATTATACTGGTGAACAATAAATATCTTTTCATATGATACTCCTCTTAAACGATATTTTGTTAAAACCGCCTCGAATATAGCATGAGGAATATTTTTATTCAACTGACCAAGATGCAAAAGGGCGGCAGTGCCATAAGCGTTTGCAAATGAGCTTCAAGGCAAACCACAGCGGTTGTTCTTGTAACTGCTTGATCGCATATTTGGTACACGTGAGCGTAAAACGACACCGGTCAGGGCCAAGAAGTGGGCGAATCGTTTGCATGCATGCAATAAGTGAAATAGCAATCAATCGCGCTAAGAGATTAAGAGCGCGCTTCATTTTTTGCGATAATTTTATTTTTTGCATCCAAGATATACTGTTTTAATTGTTCAAAAGAAAGTTTTTTGGATTCTTTTTTGAGGAAAATGACAAAGTCATAAGGGAACGTATATATTTTTTCTTCATAAAATATACTTTTAATGCGTCTGCGTAATAAGTTACGTTCGGGGGCGTTTCCCACCGCACGAGGAATAATGATTAAAACGCGACTATAGCTTTCAGAACAATTCGGAGAATTTTCAGATGAATTTTGGCATAAAGGAGTTTGAAAAGAAGAAGCTGCACGAATATCAAGTTCTTGTGTTCTTAAGACAAGTCGGGCAGCTTTTAATAGTGCAATTATTTCATTGCGCCGGAATTGAGTAATAGCGCGGGCTAATCCCATATTTCTTAAACGGTTAAACGTTTTCTGCCTTTTGCGCGGCGACGATTAACGATTTTTCTTCCATCTTTTGTAGACATGCGTTTTAAAAAACCATGTTTTCTTGTTCTTTTTCTACGGCTTGGTTTGTAAGTAATCGACATAGTAAAATCCTGTTTTAATCAGATTATTCGTGCATAATTAGTTTAATCATAGCAAAAGAGGCGATTTTTTCAATGTATCGTTGCATTAAAAAGTATAAAAGCCTATTTTGATAGTTCTATTCCTTCAAATATCTCTCAGCTTCTAATGCAGCAGCACAGCCAGTACCCGCTGAAGTAATAGCTTGGCGGTACACAGGATCGGATACGTCACCAGCTACAAATACGCCAGGCACCGAGGTCTTCGTATGTCCTTTTTCAACAATATACCCAAAATCGGTCAGTTCAAGTTGCCCCTTGAGAAAATCAGTATTTGGAGATAGCCCAATCGCTACAAAAACTGCATTTGCAGGGATGCTTGTCTGCTCCTTTGTCTGGAGATTGGTCACCACGATATTGGTTACCTGTTTTTCATCTCCTTCAATCCCAGATATAGCAGTTGAATACAGAATAGTAATTTTAGGATTGTTCAGTACGCGCTTTTGCATTGCCTGGGAGGCCGTTAATGATTCTTTTATCTGAACAATGGTTATTTGGTCAGTAAAATTGGTCATAAATGAGGCATCTTCCATCGCCGTATCTCCGCCCCCAATAATAACTACTGGCTTATCTTTGTACAAAGCACCATCACACACCGCACAGGTAGTTACTCCTTTGCCCCAATATGCCGCTTCACCCGGAATAGAAAGCTTTTTTGGAGTGGCCCCTGTTGCAATAATGACGCTCTGCGCTTTCAGTTCTTTATTTTTGTGAGTCCACAAAGTAAAAGGTTTTTTACTAAAATCGACGCGATCGATAGAGCCTGATTGAAAAGTGCAGCCAAAGGCTTGCGTATGTGCACGCATTTTAGCCATGAGTTCAGGACCTTGAATGCTTTTTTCTCCCGGCCAATTTTCTACTGCGGTAGTACCCATGAGCTGTCCGCCAGGATTTTTACCTTCAATAATAACTGGTTCCAAATTTGCACGTGCAGCATACATGCCTGCCGTTAATCCTGCTGGTCCGGCGCCAACAATGATTAATCGATGTACTGGTGTTTCAGCCATAATTATTTCCTAGTAAGATGGTAAATTACATGATTTAATGTTTTTTCTCTCAAACAAGTTTGTTTGAGCAGTGTTGAGGAAATAGGGAATTCCTGGCTTTTAATTTTAGTCGATGGTGGATGAAAGTAAACAAATTCTTTGGTGCGTGGCCGTTTCATAAGATTCAGGTAGCCTTTAATATCATGATGTGACACATCAACTTCTTCTTGATGCATTAACTGATCAATAAAAATAGTTTCTCTTAATTGTTTAACGGCCAATAAACGAATATTTTCTTTAAAATTTTGTTGATTTTTATATACCTGGTAATCAGGGTTGTCATGAACAGCGGTAAGTACTTCTTGTTGCTTTCGTAAGACTAAATAATTAGGTACTTCAAAATGATGTTTGTTCAATAAAAGTTTTAAAGCATCTTCGACCATAGCGCGACGCTGGGAAATATCATTTCGATATGAAAAGATTTCAATTAACTTCTGATGTAATTCTTTATTTGTTTTGAGCTTGAAATGTTTTTTGAAATAATCAAAATAAAGAAATGCATGATGCAAGACATCCTTAATTTCTATGCAAAATGTGTAGTCAGTCTCGAGCAATGAGCTAAAATATTCTTGGAAACAAACACTTTTTGTATAGAAAATGCTGTCGATTTGCTTACCTAAAAATTCTTGTTGGAACGGGATATCAGCTTCTTCGTCTCCAATCTTTAACCAAAGATTTTCACGGTACTTGCCAAGCAAAGGCTTTAATTGATCATCGACGGGATATATATCAAAGCAAACCCAATCACCAATACTGATACCATCAGTTATGCAGTTTTTCATAAATGTTTGTTCATCTTTAATAAAAGATTCTACTTGTCGGTCGATATCTTTATAATTTTTCCTTTTTGGCGCCTTAAACATGAAATCTTTCCATTTTAAGATTTCGACTGGTTCCATTACCGAAAGCTCAAAATGAAACTCAGCATCCTTCTGAACCTCGATAATAATATCGATAATTCGAGGATCTCCCACGAGAAAAATTTTATTTCTATATAACGCATCAAAAAGATTATCAATTACAAAATATTTGAATAAAAATTCCTTTAAATGCTCTAAAATATTCGTTTTAAAATGTTGTTCAATGTACGCTAAGGGCGTTTCACCTTTTTGAAAGCCGTAGGTATGAACCTTATCTTGTTGTGCAAGAGAAGCTTCTTTAAAGAGAGTTGAAACAAATTCGGAAGGAATATAAACGATTGCTTTACAAAGCTGTGTACTCATTGAGGAAAAGTTGACGTCTACTGCTTTATTACTACATTGAGCCATGCAAATCTCCTTTTTTTGGTGCAAGAGAAGGGAGTCGAACCCCCATTCCCTTTCGGGAGCTGGATCCTAAGTCCAGTGCGTCTACCAATTCCGCCACTCTTGCCAACTTTTTGGTGGGCCGCATTGGACTCGAACCAATAACCTGCAGATTAAGAGTCTGTTGCTCTACCAATTGAGCTAGCGGCCCTGTTTACTACTTTATTAGCATACTTACTGAGCAACAAAACTCAAGAGTCAATACGTTTTGCCAACCAAATGTTTATGTCAAAGCTCTATATGAGTAAGGTAATATTACCAAAAATTTATAAAAAATAAAGAACTAAATTGTTTTTATTTCATGTTCTTTTTTTGTTGCCATATCTTCGACCGTTTTAATGAACTTATCAGTAATTTTTTGTAACATTTCACATAGTCTTCGTTCATGGTCTTCAGATATAGCCTTTACTCTGAAAGAATCACGAATGAGATTATGAAAATCTTTACGGACATTCCGAATAGTAACGCGAGATTCTTCAAGTTTTTTATTCAAAATTTTGGCAAGTTCATCGCGTCGAGATGCACTCATTTCGGGCAATCGCACACGAATAATAGTTCCTTCATTGATCGGTGTAACTCCCAGTTCAGAATTGAGTAATGCTTTTTCAATGTCATTGATGAGGCCTTGATCCCAAGGCTGAATGGTAATAAGCCGACCTTCAGGAGTAGCGATAGATGCAATTTCTTTGAGATTCATAGTGCTGTTGTAACAAACTACTTTAATATTTTCTACCAAAGCCGGATGAGCTCTCCCTGTACGAATGGCTATTAATTCGCGTTCAAAATGCTTAACCGCTTTATCCATTTCTTCAGCGGTAGCTTTTTCAAACTCTTTTATATTGGTATCCGTTAATTTTAAATTAATCATTTCATATCCTTAATTGGATTTTCCTCTTTCAATAAAGAGGAAAAGATAACTATTCAACCGTACTTCCAAAATCTTCATGGGTAGCCGCATAAACTAAAGAATTTTCTTTAAAAATATCAAATACGCGAATTTTCAAATGATGCTCTTTGGCCAACGCAAACGCCGTTGCATCCATAATTCGTAATTCAGATTTTAAAGCTTCTTGATATGTTACATGCTTGAGTAATTGTGCGTGAACGTCTTTTCTGGGATCGGCCGTATATATGCCATCAATATGCGTTCCTTTCCATACTTCTTGCGCTTCTATCTGGAGCCCTCGCAAAATTGCGGTGGTATCAGTGGTAAAAAATGGGTTACCGGTACCACCACTAAAAATCAAGCAATTTCCTTTGTCTAACGCAGTTTTAATCGTCTGTTGGGAAATTGGTGCACCAACTTCGGGAGCGGGAACTGCACAAAAAAGCGAAGCTGAAACACCTTCTTGTTCAAACAAATCCTTAATAATCAGTCCATTCATCATCGTAGCAAGCATACCAATCTGATCACCAACTGAGGGTGTAATGCCAAGCTTGGTGCCATGCTTGCTTCCTCTAAAAAAATTACCGCCACCGATAACAATGCCAAAATAATGAGTTTCTGAAAGGTATTTTATTTGTTGAGCAATAAACCGAACCCCTTTATCACAAAGAAGTGCGGTTTTTTTATCTATTAAGATTTCACCCGTTACTTTAAGCAATATTCTTTTTTTATTCATGGCATCCTTGTTTTTTATCATCACATACGTTAGCGATGAAGGCTACCGTTAAAATTAGACGTGCGTTAAATATAGCTACCTATCTCATAACGAGAAAAACGTTTAATAACAATATTTTCACCCAGCTTTGCTATAACTTCTTTTAGGGCGTCATCAACGGTTAACTGATCATTTTTAACAAATGGCTGGTCTAATAGGCAAATTTCAGTAAAGAGCTTATTTATTTTCCCTTGCACAATTTGCTCTACAATTTTCTCGGGCTTACCTGAAGTTGCAAGTTGTTCGGTAAATATTCTTCGTTCGCCTTCTAAGAACGTAGGATCTACCTGTTCTTGTTTTAAATATAACGGTTTCATTGCCGCAATATGCAAACAAACATCTTGTGCGAATTTTTTTAACTCATCGGTTCGAGCCACAAAATCGGTTTCACAGTTTATTTCAATTAAAACACCAACGCGGCTTCCCGGGTGAATATAAGCATGTACGAGTCCTTCTGCGGTCACATTCGAACCACGTTTTGCGGCGATACTTGCGCCTTTCTTTCGAAGTAATTCTACAGCGGCATCTAAATTACCGTCAGTCTCTAGTAATGCTTTTTTGCAATCAAGCATGCCCACACCGGTGCGTTCTCGTAATTGCTGTATCAGCTCGATGGTCACTTTTGACATAATAACTCCTGAATTTTTATTCAATTTATTTATACAAGATGAGTTGTTTTTATAACTTAGTTTGCCAAAATGCGTATAATTATCAATGCTTATTTTTTTTATTCATATGGAGTATGCCTTTCAAGGCGATTGCCTTTGAATCATAAAGAAGTAAATGCCGTTCTTGCCTTTGGCTAGTAATTCATTAACTTTAATGATACAATCCTGAGCTGTGTTCTCTCTAACATTTATAAGTGACTCCAAAGGAAAGTTGCCAATGTATCATTTTTCAAAGAATATATTTTTTTCAGTATTCTTGCTTTTTGTCAGCTGCAAATTACAGAGCATGTATGTTTTTACTGGTCCGTCTCGATCTGGCAAGTCGACCTGTTCGGAAGTTTTAAAAGAAGCATTAGAAAAAAGAGGCAAGGTTGTTAAACGATTCAGCATAGACGATTTTTTTAGTAATAAGTTAGAGCATTTAGTCACCGTATTGAATCTTGCCAATACTGAATATTCCGATCAAGCGGTGGATATTGCATTTGGGTTATGGAACTACTCAATAGCAAAGTACAAACAAGATCATGATCAGGAAGTTATTATTGTAGATACTTATTTTGGAGACAAGTCGATTGTTGATTATTTTTATTTGAACTTTTGCTTAAACGGCTCAAATATAAAAGTCATACGTTTAATGTGCGATAAAGACACGGCGATTGAACGTATGAACAGAGCAAATCAATCAGCTGATACGTCAAATCACAGAACCATGAATACTATAAAAGGTCACTATCATCCTTTGAGTCTTAAAAAACATGACTTGTTCCATTACGACCTATGTATCGATACCGTAAAAAAAACACCAGAGGAAATAGTATGCGAAGTATTGGAAGATAAATCGTTTGGCCAATCATTTGCTCTCAATAATAATTTTTCTACTGGATACTGCTATGATAAAGGAACATTAGGCTCAGAAGCATTGGGTTCATTATACGGCATCACTCAACATTCACTATCGTTGGCTAAATCACACAAAATCAACTTGCTCGAGTGATTCGGTATCGATACAACAATAAGCATATTTTAATCTATTTATTCCAAAAGGGACCATTTTATGGATAGTAAATCATTTTTCTTTATTGCATTATTAATTAATGTGTCAATTTATTCGATGGATAAAAGTGGATTTTCGTTTGATCATACTAAGAATGCATCCTCATTAGCAAGAAGAGGAAGAGATTCTTTATTTATAATTTTTAAACAAACTCATATTGATGATTTTAACATTCAATCAATCGATCAGATAACAAAAGATAGCTTAAGAGATGAAATATTAAATTTAAAGGCTATTATAGGTACAATTTATACGAAGATAGCTCACGCAGCGAAGAATAAATCTAAGGATCAACTACTTTGTTATTCACACGCTGAGTTTACTCTCGCAAATAGAGCGGGAAATTTATTTAATGAAGAAAATT
Source organism: Candidatus Babeliales bacterium (assembly GCA_025451595.1). GTDB lineage: Bacteria > Babelota > Babeliae > Babelales > JANWKD01 > JANWKD01. Next base: position 8,040 of record JANWKD010000018.1, read on the forward strand.
TTAATGAAATTGCAATGAATGTTCAGCGTAGAATTTATTTTACCCTCAAGGATGAGATTGATGCTCACTGCTTGCAATCTATTGAATCTATGTATTCAGCAAAAGCGTTCGCTTTGAAGCCAGGGTAAATCTTGGATCTGAAACAGTTTTAATAAACGGTTTTATTGCAATAGAATCTATTTTGCCATTTTATCTTAATAAAATTGACAAATGATAAATTTTTGCTATATTGAAGGAATAGGTACCTAAATACAAATAAAGTTATTCTAATGGAGGTTATATGTTAAGAAAACTGTTTTTTATAAGTATTTTATTAAGTGCTTTCTCTTCAATATTTTCAAACAATACTGAAGAATTTGATTTTTTCCATCCCATTGGAAAAGAACATTCAGATACGTATATATTTGCGTCTCATTTCAATCGATCAATTGGAGTTGCTGGTTCAACTGAACAGTGGTTTTCTCAGTTAAATAAATATGATAAAAATGTATTAGGCGTGATCGAGCGTCATGAACAAGATTTATTACGTGAAAAAAAGAATTTACGTAAGGCTGTGTATTGTGGACGTTTCCTTTCAACGTGGCCAGTATGGTTGGTGGTTGGTTTCTCGATAAAAGAAAATTTATTATTTGATAAAGAAATAATAATGCCTACTGTCTTTGCTTTAGCTGTTTCTGGGTTAGAGTATTTTTGCAAAGAGCTTCGTGGTAGTGATTATCACTACAGTAACATTAATCAAGCATTAGCTCATTTAAAAAAATTAAGAGCGCTTGCAATTGCCCAGCAAAATTAATAATTCATTATTTATAGGAGTGTGTGCATTGATATCGAGTGCATACACTCCTATTTTTTACATATGTTCAGGTGCATTGACTCCCAATAGCTCTAAGCATAACTCAAAGGTATTTTTCAAAATCATAACAATTGCCAAGCGAGATCGGCTTTGCACAATATTTTCGCTATTGATTACTCGGTTGCCGGCATAATAGTGATGAAATGCATGAGCGAGCTCAAATACATAATAAGTCAATACATGTGTTTGATAGTTATTACTGATTGATTGTAATAGTTCTTTTAATGAAATAATTTTTTTGATTAAAATACGTTCGTCATCATTTAAAGATTGTATATCGTCTGCGCTTACTTCTTGAAACATCGTTTCTTGAAATGCTTTATGTAAAATACTATTCGTTCGTACATACGCATACTGAATATAATAAACAGGATTTTCTTCCGTTTGCTTTAATGCCAAATCAATATCAAAGTCTAAATGTGCATCAGCTTTGCGATTCAAGTAAAAGAATCGAGACACGTCTTTGCCTACCGTTTGGATAACATCTTCAAGCATAACAATGTTGCCCGCGCGTTTAGACATGCGCACCAGCTCGCCACTTTCTTTAATAGTTACTAATTGATACAGAATGACATCTAAATCTTCTTGATTGTGTCCTAAGGCTTGCATAACGCCTTTCAGGCGTTTAACATAGCTATGATGATCTTGTCCTAAAATATAGATGAGCTTGGTAAAGCCTCGTTCTAATTTATTTTGAATATATGCAATATCTGGCGCAATGTACGTATATTCGCCGTTTTCTTTCCGTACAACGCGATCTTTATCATCGCCAAATTGGGTGGAAGCAAACCACAATGCATTTTCTTTTTCAAAAATATAACCGTTGGTATCTACTATTTTTAATGCATGTCCAATAGCGCCATGCGTATGAAGCGTTTTTTCTGAAAACCATACATCGAAAGAAATACCATATTCTTTGAGTGTTTCTTGGATTTTTTTAAGCAAATGATCTTTGGCATAATAAGCAAAAAATTCATCTGATTTATCCAACAGCTGGTTTTTGTACTCTGCTACACATTGTTGTGCAAGATCTTGGAGATAAAGGCCTTGGTAGCCATCTTCAGGTAACTCTGCAGGAAGATCTAAAGCTTGTAAACAACGCGCTTTGAATGATGCGCCTAGTTTTTTAATCTGAGCTCCTGCATCATTAATATAAAACTCTTTCGTTACCTTGTGACCAACGAATTCCATAATATTACCAAGCACGTCACCAATAATGCCGCCACGGCCATGACCAAGATGCAAAGGTCCGGTTGGATTAGCGCTGACAAATTCAATATTTACCGTTTGCGGCGATAGCAGATCGTTTTTAAAAAAATTCCGTTCTTGGGTAAATAAATTTTTTGCAAGAGCGGTCATTGTTTCTTGTCCAAGAAAGAAATTTAAAAAGCCAGGACCTGCAATTTCAATACGCTCAACCGAAGAATTCTTAAAATTATTTTGTATTGTTTGTGCCAAAGAAACGGGATTTTGTTTGTGTGCCTTGGCTAAAATAAGAGCAGCATTCGTGCTTATATCGCCAAACGTACGTTTTTGCTCATCGCAGTTGATAGAAAATTGAATAGATGCTGTTTGTTCTTGAGAAACTGAAAAAGTATTAGCTAAATATACAAGGAATTCTTGATGCAATTGTTCTATTAAGTTCATAGATTTTTTAACTCTTTGTCTATTGATATTCGGTTTAAAGACTATTATGCTGTAGCTTAATAAAAATGAGAAGAAAAGTCACTAAGGCCTGGTCGGTAGCTTCGTTAAAAAAGGAGTATCATATGAACGAATGCTTGAAAAGGGTAAACGACCAGGCCTACTTTTTAGATCTTGCAGTGATTTTGTTTTGCAAAATTATTTATGTAACAATATAATACCTTATAATTTTGCAGATTGCAAATCTTTAAAGATTTTTTGCGCGCGTTTTTTAGAGTTTTTTTCATTCTGTCGATTAAGTCCTTGTAGTTTATGCAATAATGCCCCTATTAGTTGATTGTATTCTTGCTGGGCTGCACATAATATTGTGTCGATCTCCACATATGCTGGTTGTTGGTTGGCAGGTAATTGTAAAATTGTTTGAGAAAATAGATGTACTGAAGATCTGAAATTTTGTGCATCCCGTAAAAAACTTTGCTGTAACTGCTTATAAATGGTATGGGGGTTCGCTTTTAATGAAGTCGGTTTTTTATTTCCGTAATGAGCTTGGATGTTACATTTGGTTGGTTGAGAACGCGCTAAGTTCAGTATTTCAGCGTCAGCTTTATAGGCCAGAATCGCTAGCCCACGACGCTTCTTTTCGGGTACTTTTTTTGGAACAGTGAGCTTAGTGCCAAGCCGAGCATTATTAGCTCGTGTAAGCTGATTTCTCCTATTACGCCATGGTTGCTGCATGCTCACACCTGATATCTTTCCAATGTACCAAGGTACACAATACCTATCAAAAAAAAGTTCAGCTCGAATAGGAAGCAATAAGCAAATAAAAATAAATATTAGATTAATTCGATTTAGTCGAGGCAATGCTGCCATACTCTAAAGGTTTTTGTGCGTTACGTGTTTCTTTATGAACTACACGCGCATTTTGTTCAAAGATTTGTGCCTTTTGATAATACAACATCGCGTTCGGAACATCACCTTTTTTCTGGTATTCTTGAGCAAGTTTTTTGCACAGATTCTTGCCATTATGAGCAGCTAAATAGTGTGAATTGTGATTGCCGTCTGGATTTCTCAATAACGTTTCTTCGTAATGAGCAATTTTTTTTATTGGATCATTAGTCAAAGAACCTTGACAATACTCACCAGTGGGACTTTCGCAATCAGTGGATGCTTCCTTATAACAATTACCGGCGAGTCTTTTTCCAATAAGAGGAAACGATTCTAACTTTTGGCCTTTTTCAATAAGCTTGGAAGCTTTTTGTTTTTGCTCAGGTGTTTGTGAAGTCGTTGGTAATACAAAATCACTCTTTTTCATGGTCAACGACATAGTCGGCACTAAAAGAGCAAAGCACAGAGTTAAATATTTCATGTGATATTCCTTAAATTTGTTTTTATAGTATCCTATTTTTTTCAAAAAAATCAATGTAATAGGTATAGGTTTTCTGAGGTAGCGTCAAAATTTCACAACTCCTTGATTTTTTGACAAATTGAATTACTATTAAAGGATTAGTATAAGGTCAAATGAACCCCGCACACGGCTTA